>CAJXDD010000006.1:0-35227 GCA_913052075.1 uncultured Gammaproteobacteria bacterium | reverse complement strand
CAAATCTCGTGACAATTTTGGCGTGGGAAAAGTGTGACCATGTTGGGCCGGTGTTTGAGGAGGATATTCTCGAGAGCCGCGTGCAGATTCTAGAAAGGGTTCCTCTGGGTCACGGAGATTTAGCCCGTCTTCAGCTTGAAACCTGTGCAGTGAGAGGCCCTGAGGCACCTGATAGCGCTCAAGAAGGGAAGGTTCTGGATTGGGAGTTGTGGGCGTACCTTGCGGCGGCGAAATCTGGATAACGACTACTTATCCGAGAGCTATTTGCACCGCTGCTAATCGACTAACCGCTATTTAACCGAGGGCCATTTGAATAAGGGTTGGGAGGATTAGATGGCAGAAGCTAGCCAGGCTAACGGTATTTTGAATGGACTCAGTGTTGTTGAAGGTAGTGCCTTCGTAGCCGCGCCGTTGGGTGGAATGACGCTTGCTCAGTTAGGGGCAGACGTCATTCGTTTTGACCCAATTGGTGGGGGGCTCGATTATCAGCGATGGCCCGTCACTCAAGACGGCGCGAGTCTTTTTTGGGACGGATTAAACAAAGGCAAACGATCGATTCAGATTGACATCAGGCGCCCTGAGGCTCAGGAGCTTTTGTCGGAGCTCATTACACGACCAGGCAAAGATGAGGGGGTGTTCCTCACCAACTTTCCCGCATCGGGATGGCTCTCCTACGAGAGGCTAAAGCTGCGGCGCGATGACCTAATTTACGTC
This sequence comes from uncultured Gammaproteobacteria bacterium, assembly GCA_913052075.1. GTDB lineage: Bacteria > Pseudomonadota > Gammaproteobacteria > Pseudomonadales > Azotimanducaceae > UBA9926. The sequence continues at coordinate 34,513 of CAJXDD010000006.1, read as the reverse complement.
AATATTTCAGGGGACCGGAACGGGGGGTCAGCGGTCGATTACACGGTCAACTGCGCGGTCGGATTCGCTGATGCAACCGGCCCTGAAGGGCATGCTGAACCAGTCAACGCGCTACTTCCTGCGTGGGACAATATTACTGGACAAATGGCGGCGACGTCAGTCTTAGCGGCAGAGCGGCATCGGTCCCGGACGGGTGAGGGTCAATTAGTGACGCTCGCCTTAAAAGATGTGGCGCTCGCAACCGTCGGGCACCTGGGAAATTTGGCAGAAGTCGAGATTAACGATTCAGATCGGCAAAAAGCAGGTAATTTCCTCTACGGCGCATTTGGCAAAGACTTTGTGACTTTAGATGGTCGGCGCGTAATGATCGTTGGTCTGACGCCGAAGCAATGGCGCGCACTGGTAACGGTTACGGATAGCACTGACGAAATGGATGGTATTGCTACCAGGACTAACCTCGACCTTTCTGAGGAGGGCGCAAGGTTTACCGCTCGTCACGAGATAGCCAGCGCTCTCGCTCCATGGTTCGAAGCTCGGCCATATTATCAAGTCGCTGAGCTCCTCACTAAGGCTGACGTGTGCTTCGGCCCCTATCAGTCTTTTCGTCAATTACTCAGCGAAGATTCGGATTGCTCGCTAGACAATCCGCTGTTTGAGCGTGTTACTCATCCCGCAACCGGCACCTATTTGACTCCTTCAAGCCCCATTCGGTTTGGCCTGAGCGAAAACTTGAAATCGCTTAAGGCCCCCAAACTTGGCGAGCACACTGATCAAATCCTCGCTGAGGTTCTAGGGCTATCTTCGGTAGAAATTGGCCGCCTACACGACGAGGGGTTGGTCCGCCAATCCCGTTAGGGCTCGATAAAGGGGTTGTTGAATTTGGTTCTGGTTGAGAATCGCGCCTGTCAGTGGTCCTTGCGTTGTTCTGAGCGCTTGTACTCTGGGATGGCCGCTTGGACTGAACTGTTCATGTAAACTCACCGATGGAGGTATGATTCAAGTCAGGAGTGCTGACCAAACAACCGAACGAAAGATAGGGCGGTAACACGGTAATGATCGAATACCTAATGGCGGGTGGGGGATTAATGATTCCTATCGTGCTTTGCTCCATCGTGGCGGCAGGCATCACTTTGGAGCGACTGTGGAGTTTGCGCTCCCAAGAGGTGAATCCCCAGTCCCGATTAGCTGCAATACATCGGAGAATCGACCTTGGGGACGTTACCGATGAATGGCTCGATGAGCTGCTTGAGCGGTCTCCGCTTGAGCGCCTAAGTGCTCAAGTCCTACAGGTTAGGCACGGCGGCAAGTCAGTCATGCAGGACCTGCTGTTTGTCGAGGTTAAGCAGATAGCTCACGAGCTTGAGCGTTACTTATCCACGCTAGGATCGATGGCGGCGATCACGCCACTACTAGGCCTTCTTGGTACAGTCATTGGGATGATTAAAGTATTTAGCGCGATTCAGGCAGCAGGGTTGGGAGAGGCCTCGCTGCTCGCTGGCGGCATATCTGAAGCGCTCGTGACAACGGCCGCGGGTCTGGGTGTCGCGATTCCAGCGCTCGTTATGCATCGATTCCTCTCAAGACGGGTTGATGAACTGCTGATAGATATAGAACATCATGTCTCCGGATTGATCGATCACTGCGCAGCGCAGTCTGTGCATCCGAAGTAGGTTTTAGCGGATATGCATCGGGCAAGAAGGGGAACCGCAGAAGTTGAGGTCAATCTAACCCCACTCATCGATGTGGTCTTTTTGTTGTTGATTTTCTTCATGATTTCAACTCAGTTCAAGCCAGCAGCTGAACTTGATTTGGATCTACCGACGGCCGCTGCGGCGCTGTCAACGGGAGATACTCAATCGGTTCTCGTGACAGTCACGAGATCGGGTCAATATGCGGTGGACCAAGTGAGACTTCCAGCTTCGACAGAGGCTTCGCTTATGGCCGCTTTGCAAGGGACGGCGCATTTGGGGACTAAGGGGGTGCGTCTTGAGGCAGATGCTGGTGCCTCGCATCAATCCGTAGTCAGTGTGTTGTCTGTATTATCGAAACTGAACGTTGCGCAAGTCGCTATTGTCTCTCTACCAGAGTCCTACCCAAATGCCGACGACTAACGTATATAGGCGCCTGCTGGGCTACACCCCATGGGTTGCTTTTTTCCTGAGTTTATTCGGGTTCCTACTGTATTCAGTGGCAAACGTAAGCGTCGTTCAGCTGGTCGCCTACTTGGTTGACTCTCTACAAGAGAGCGTCGAGGGGCTCGATTCACTCAAGGAATGGATAGGCTTAGTGCTGGGGACAGCACCTCCTTCAGATCAAGCTTTAGTACCGGTTGCTATTATCGCGATTGTGTTAATACGTGGAATCGGTACGTTTTTAGGAACCTACTATATCGCCTTCGCCGCCAATCAAATGATTTTTAAGCTGCGAATCGAAGTGTTCGATCGGTTCCTGACTTTACCCGTTACCTACTATGATCAAAATAGTTCCGGACACCTCGTTGCAAAATTGACTTACCATGTCACGCAGGTCACTGGTGCTGCGACAGACGCGGTCAAAATACTTTTCCGCGATGGGCTCACCGTCGTTGGTTACCTTGGCTATCTTTTTTATCTTAATTGGCGCTTAACCCTTCTGTTTCTGATCGCTGCTCCATTCATAGGGTTATTAGCAAGAATAGCCGGTCGTCGCTTCAGGAAAATCAGCGAGCGAATTCAAGATTCAATGGGTGATGTCACTCAGGTCGCGACAGAAGCGATTCAAGGATACAGAGAAGTCAGAACGTTCGGCGGCGAACCCTACGAGCAAGATCGTTTCCAAGCAGTGAGTGAAAGGAATCGTCGCCAGTCCATGAAAATGGTAATGACTTCAGCGATTGCAACCCCTGTCATTCAGCTGCTGGTTTCCCTTGTGCTAGCCATGCTTGTTTGGCTGCTACTGGAGCCGGCTATCCGAGCAGATATGTCGACAGGTGATGTGGTCGCGTTCATCACAACGGGGGGGTTGCTGGCCAAACCGATCAGGCAGCTAACAGAGGTTATTGCCATTGTTCAGCGCGGGATAGCAGCCGCAGCTGACCTGTTCGATGTGCTAGATCAACCTACCGAACTAGACGAGGGGACAACGCGGCTCGACCAGGTAGATGGCCATATCCGCTTCGACAACGTGACGTTCCAGTACGCGAGCGCCGATTCGCCGGTTTTAGAATCATTAAATTTTGAGATTCAGGCGGGAGAGACGATCGCCCTTGTCGGACCCTCCGGCGGCGGCAAGACGACGCTTGCGTCGCTCATTGCACGGTTCTACGAGCCAAGTTCAGGAGATATTTATCTAGATCACATCCCTCTGCGCGAGATTGAGCGTGCTAACTTGCGGAACCATCTAGCCGTTGTCAGCCAATCGGTCACGTTGTTTAACGATTCCATCGCACGAAATATTGCGTACGGGGGGTTATCTGGGGCTAGTGCTGACGCGGTGCGTGAGGCAGCGCGTGATGCCCAAGCGCTCGAATTTATCGAAGCGTTACCCTATGGCTTTGACACTCTAGTAGGGGATAACGGGGTGCTGTTATCTGGGGGCCAGAGACAACGATTGGCGATTGCCAGAGCGTTATTGAAAGACGCGCCGCTTTTGATACTGGATGAGGCCACTTCTGCCCTCGACACTGACTCTGAGCGAGCCTTTCAATCGACCCTCGAGCGCCTCATTGCTGGCAGGACCACCGTGATCATCGCACATCGACTCAGCACCGTAGAAAAAGCTGACCGAATCTTTGTGTTGGTCGATGGCCAGATCGTTGAAGAGGGCACTCATGCGGAACTGCTTGAGAAGGGCGCTCACTATTCACGTTACTTCGATCAGCAGGCTGACGAAACACTCGGCGCTAATGGGGCTCCCGAGTCTGAGGCTGAACCCATTGATACGTCAGGTCGAGCATCCACAAAATCGCTCGAGCGCTGGGTCACCGAGGGCTGGTACGCAGACGGGCAATGGACACGTTGGCTATTACCTTTTAGTTGGGTTTTTCGTGGTATCTCCTCCTTACGAGCATTTTGGCTCCGAAAGCAGTCCTATGAGCCCTTGGTTCCCGTTATCGTTGTGGGCAATTTAACGGTAGGTGGGACTGGGAAAACGCCGGTTGTTGCAGGTTTGGTTGATCGGTTGAGAGCGCGGGGGAAGCGGCCAGGCATCGTTTCAAGAGGCCACCTTGGCTCGAAAAACAGGGCTGCTTGTCTGGTTGACGCGCAAGCAACAGCCAGCGAAGTTGGAGACGAGGTCGTGATGCTCAAACGTCAGTTAGACGTTCCTATCGCCATCGGTAGGAATAGAGCGGAGGCCGTGCAGCTCCTTGAGGAGGAAGGCTTGTGCGATGTTATCGTTTCCGATGACGGCCTTCAGCGATACGACCTTGGACGGCAATACGAAATCGCAGTGATCGATGGGCAAAGGCGTTTTGGTAACGGGCAGCTGCTACCTGCCGGCCCATTAAGGGAAGCCTCGGGCAGGTTAGATACGGTGGATAGCGTGCTCGTTAACATCACGCAAGGTGATTATCCAGTTTCAGCCGTGCATGCGGATCAGATTAGCTTTTCACTCAAACCAACCGCATTGTTTGAATCGGTTTCCAAGACTCAGATTCCCTTGGCGGACTTAGATGGCCTAACATTACGTGCAGTATCTGCGATTGGGAATCCAGAAAGGTTCCGAGCAACTTTAGAGGCATTGGGCGCAAACGTCTTATCCCATGACTTAGATGATCACCAATCATTCGTGGAAGGCGATTTAACGTTTGCTGATGATCTGCCGCTTGTGATCACTGAAAAGGATTTTTCCCGGCTGGATCTAACTTTGGTGGCCCGATTAAAAGTGGTGCCATGGGTACTTTGTGTTGAGGCAGACTTTCCAGAAACTCTGATAGACAATATTTTGGCTCAATTAGAAAAAGGGTGAGGGCATCCTTTGCTATTCGGCTTTGGTAACCGGGCATCCACATGATCCGGTTAGGCACTTTCACTAAACAAGGACTTTCTTATGGCGTTAGATTCAAAGCTGTTGGCGCTACTTGTTTGCCCGCTTTGTAAAGGCGAACTGAATTATGATCACGTTGCGAACGAACTCATCTGTGAGTTTGATCAACTCGCCTATCCTGTTCGAGATGATATACCCGTCATGTTGCCAGAGGAGGCGCGGGCATTATCGGAGCGAGTGGAAGTCGTTCCAGGCGACGAGTAACTAATGTCCTTCATCGTTCTTATCCCGGCTCGATTGGCGAGCTCGAGACTCCCAGGTAAGCCCCTCGTTGATATTTGTGGTAAGCCGATGATTCAACATGTTTACGAGCGAGCGGTACAATCAAAGGCGGATGAGGTACTGATCATAACCGATGCTGTCGACATCCAAGAGGCCGCTACTAGCTTTGGCGCGAACACCGTGATGACGTCCGCAGAGCATCCGTCGGGTACGTCAAGGCTCGCTGAGGCGGCGAGCATTCTCGGATTGCCTGATGAACAGATCGTCGTCAACGTTCAAGGGGATGAACCACTGATTCCGCCCGCCGCCATAGATCAATTAGCAGAAGCCTTATCGCAGTCTAGCGCAGATATGGCAACCCTTGCGTCGCCCCTTAACAGTCCCGATGACATGCTCAACGCCAATGTCGTGAAAGTTGTGACTGATGCGCGCTCGGAGGCCCTCTATTTCAGCCGAGCCGCGATCCCCTTTAACCGAGACAAAAGTCAAACAGGATTCGGAGACTCGATGCAGCATATCGGTCTCTATGCCTACCGCGCCCATTTCCTACATGCTTATCAAACGTGGAATGAGACCGCACTTGAGAAGATAGAGCAGCTGGAGCAGCTACGGGCTCTGTATTACGGGGCCAGAATTTTTGTTTCAATCATGCAAGATCACCACTCTCCTGGGGTCGACACGATAGAGGACCTCGAAAAGGTTAGGGAGCTATTAGGCTGTTATGACTGACGTTCAGATCTATATCAAAACCAGTTGCGAAACTTGTCTGTTGATTTCCGAACTCTTGGTCGAGTTATTCGAACGAAAGGGCGTTGAAATCATCAATCAAGAAGCAACCCCAATACCTGGGCTGGAAGACGCATTCCTCGATGCGGACCTTGAGCGATCTTTTAATGCGAAGGTCGAGGCGGTACCCACCGTCATTTTGAACCCAGATAAAGCGAATGAAGTGCGCTTGCAGGGATGGGTCAGGCACGAGTGGACTGAGGTCTTTGGCGAGTTTGCCCACGAGCATCTCCCTAACTTTAAGCCCGGATGCGCTTCCAAAACCCTCGATCCCGGGCGATTTGAGCAGCTACAGGCGGCGTTTGAGCCTGAGCGCATCCAGTCCAGGCGGCTGACGTTCACTAACGTTGATGACATCGAGGTTGGTTACGACCGGGGTTGGTCTGATGGATTGCCTGTGGTTCCGCCTACGGCCGCCCGTGTGCATAGAATGTTGTCAGGAACCAATAGACAACCGGACGAGGTTATCGGCCGTGTACCTCCCGATTACGGTGTTTGTACCGTTGAAAAAATTGCCGTGAATGCCGTGCTTGCGGGATGCTTACCCGAATATCTGCCCGTCGTGATTGCAGCAGTTGAGGCGGCATTAGAGGAGCCTTTTTGCATGCACGGCTTGCTGGCGACCACTTATTTCTCTGGCCCCATGGTGGTCGTCAACGGTCCATACAGCAGAGCCATCGGAATGAACAGCGGAGGCAATGCGCTCGGACAGGGGAACAGAGCAAATGCAACGATCGGTAGAGCGTTGCAGCTCGTTATTCGAAACGTGGGTGGCGGCAAACCGGGCGGCGTCGATCGATCTGCCTTAGGCAATCCGGGTAAGTACACGTTTTGTTTCTCGGAAGATGAGTTGAATAGCAGCTGGGATTCGCTCTCTGTTGAGCGAGGCTATTCACCGGACGCCTCGACGGTAACCTTGTTTGCAGCCGATGGTGTGCAGGGCATCGTTGACCAGAAGTCACGGGATCCTGAGTCTTTAGCACGATCGTTTGCGGCAGCGCTTCGAGTGGTTGGGCACCCTAAGTTCGTTCGGGCATCTGACGCGTTTTTGGTCATCTCGCCCGAGCATGAGCGGGTGTTTAGAGACGCTGGGTGGAGTAAACAACAGCTCATTGAGCGACTCACTGGCCTGCTCACGATTCGCGGCAGTGAGCTGATCAGAGGCGCAGGGGGTATGGAAGAGGGCCTTGATCCGAAACTAAAGGATCACTCGTTTACGAAATTTAGAGAGGGTGGCCTTTTTATTGTGCGGGCTGGGGGCAATGCCGGGCTGTTTTCGGCCATCATCGCTGGTTGGGGCGCGAGCGGGGAGATAGGTAGTGTGCCGGTAACGAAAGAGATTCGTCTCTAAACTGACGATATCAAGTCCCGTACGTTTCTAGTGTTCACTGTGGTTTTCACGGTACACTTTTGCTAACACCGTTCCAGTACTGACATTGAATACGAGGTCTAACTATGGAATTGATTGATCCGACATCAGAACTGGCGCCGGAGACGCGCCAGCCGCTACCGAGGTTGCTCGCATCGAATACCGATGTAACCGTTGGATTGCTTGATATATCAAAACCCAAGGGCGATGTGTTCCTCAATCGTGTTGAGGACCTATTGCAGCAAAGGGGGATCAAAACCCGTCGGTTCAAGAAGCCGACATTTACCCGCGTCGCTCCTGATGCATTAAGACAGGAAATTGCCCAGAGCTGCGACGCGGTGGTCGAAGCGCTAGCCGACTGAGGTTCGTGCACGTCGTGCAGTTTGCATGACATATTAGATATCGAAAGAAGAGGAACGCCTGGAGCGTTTATCGCGTCAGAAGCATTTGTAGAGGCATCAAGGCACCAAGGTGACGCCTTAGGCTATCATCCCAAACAGCTATTCGTGCCGCACCCGATACAAGATCGAACATCCAAAGAAATTGAGCGATTAGCTGAGGATGCCTTCGAAGCGATCATGGCGATGGTGTTCTCTATGGAGAATGTCGATTGAGCGTGTTCGGCGTCCGCCGCACGCCATAAGTTAGGCGGGGGCCGCCATCAGTTATGCGGCGCACGGTTTCGGCAAACTCAATGGCTCCGCGTAAAGCGGGACGCATTAGACCTTATCGGTAAGCAGCGACCCTACCACTTGCTTGGTCGAAGATTTGGCGCAAGGGTACATACATAGGCATTCCCCCTCGCGCCAGCTTCAAACGACCCTATTTTGGCGCCATTCTGATACCACTATCTAGACGGATTACTTCGCCGTTAATGTAACCGCACTGAACGATATAGGCGGCCGTTTGCGCGAACTCAGAGGGGTTACCCAGACGCTTGGGGAACTGAGTCATATCAATGAGCGGCTCTCGTACCTGAGGCGGAGCAAATTGCATCATCGGCGTTTCAAAAATTCCTGGTGCGATCGTTGCGATCCGAATTCCAGTACGAGCAAGGTCGCGGGCGATGGGTAGCGTCATTCCAGCCACGCCGCCCTTACTCGCGCTATAAGCCGCTTGGCCGATTTGACCGTCAAATGCAGCAACAGAGGCAACATTAATGATGACGCCTCGCTCGCCGTCTTCTGTCACCGGGTCGTTTTTTTGCATGGCATCTGCACAAAGTCGGAGACAATTGAAGGTGCCAATTAAATTGACTCGAATGACAAATTCAAATGTCTTAAGCGGCATGGGACCATCTTTCCCGATCGTTCTTGCGGCGGCACCGATCCCTGCGCTATTGACGTTCACGTGGATCGCGCCAAATTCGCTTAAGCCTTTCTCGATGGCCGCTGTCACAGAAGCTTCATCCGCGACGTCGCCCGCTGCATAGGTTGCTGATGGACCAATTTCCTGTGCGGCTTTCTCTGCATTTTCTTCGTTTAGATCGAACAAAATGACTTTTGCGCCTGCCTGAACGAAACGTTCAGCAGTCGCTCGCCCGAGTCCTGAAGCGCCACCAGTAATAAATGCGACTTTGTCTTTTAGCTCCATGTCTAATCCCCACTTAAAAGAGGACTGAGTATACACGCAAGGTGGCGGCGAAGTGTTCTCTTAATCTTTCTCGGCCCTTGGTCTAGATCACGATCAGACTTACGCTAGACTGCACACATGGTCCTCGATACTGCTCCAACCATTTGCAATACCTTTGGCTTACCTGTCCGGAGCCAAGCGCTTCACGACGTGGATTTTGCTACGGCTCTACCGGCAACAATGAGCGACATTCAGCGCCGAAAGCAGAATTGGTGCGTGATTGGCGATGCAAGTAATGCAATCTTGCCACCGTTTTTCCCTGTTGCTGTTTTGAGGGATACCAATACCAGCGTCGGGATAGACGGGAACTATGTCAGAGCGGCTGCCGGTTGCTCTTGGGATAAGCTTGTTTCTTTCACCATTATGAGCGGACTCTATGGTCTCGAGAACCTCTCAGGGATACCTGGCCGGGTTGGCGCAGCTCCCATTCAAAATATTGGCGCCTACGGTGCTCAACTTGCTGATACCTTGGTTGAGCTGACTGTGTTTGATGGGTTGACACAGCGCTATGAAACGATGGACATCAGCGAGTTAGGGTTGGGATATCGAACGAGTCGATTCAAGAAGAGCAGCGAGACTCACCTCATCATCGTCGATGTGCTGCTGAAGCTTTCTGAGCAGTTCGTTCCTAATATTGCTTATCAGGGTGTCGCCCAATCGATCACCGTCGACCCGGCATCCGGGTCCAACGTGACAGCGAGTAAGGTGCGCAGCGCTGTGTTGAAGTTACGCGCTAATAAACTGCCGAATCCAGACAAGGCTGGTAACGTAGGGAGCTTTTTCCAGAATCCGCTAGTAACGGATGCTGATGCGAGGCGACTGTCGAAGCTTGGGCTTCAGATGTGGGAGGGATCAGCTGGCACAAAAATTTCGGCCGCGCAGCTGATCGAACTATCTGGCCTAAAGGGCCAGAGTATCGGTGGCGCCAGGGTATCAAAGCGCCACTCCTTGGTGCTAGAAAATGCGGGCGACGCTACTTACCAGGATGTCGTCCAGCTAATGAGACATGTACAGGACACCGTCCTCCAGCGCTTTGGCGTTTCTCTCACGCCAGAGCCTCACATATTCCCAATTGACCTCTAGCTATCTTACTTCAAACCTGCACGTGGGTCGTTACTGACTCGTTGCCACAGACTTGGATGAGACTCGTCTAGCTCTCTTGCGATGTAAGGGAATGCATTAACGTATTCCTCAACGACAACCTCAAGCAGCACAACCCCATCTTGAATCGGATTTGGAAACTTCCGGGGGTCATTATCAACCATCCCCCATTCGGAGGGCCGCCCCGACGCGCGGGATGTGCTGCCAGGGTCTGCCTCGACACGGCTGATTGCCGGCTCGGTGAGATCAGCCGAGACTGGTTCATCACTTCGCTCATTCTCGTTGCCGCTTTCGAGCGTTTCAGCATCGCTGACGGTAGCACTTTCTTCTGCCACTACCTCTGCCGCATGCGCGGACGCAGATTCAGCGGGGGAGAGCTCGGGCACTGGCGAGGGCTCGACTGTCGCGCCCTCGGCAACAGCATCTGTCAGTTCCTCAGTAACTTGCTCGGAAACGATCGATTCAGCTCGTCTTGACCGACTTCGGTTGCGCGTTCTGGAGCGGTTAGCGTTGAGACGTCGATCGGAGGACTCTTCAATACCAACTTCCTGGTCACTCGTGGCACCGTCAGTTTGCAAAGCAGCGTCGTTTCGTATCGCTTCGTCATTGCCTGTGGAATTTTGAAGTTCGGTTTTTGGTTTGCCCCTTCCTCTTCGACGCCTTCTGTTATCGTTATCGGCACGAGGTCGATCTTCATTGGGTGAACCTGTGCTGGTCTCTGGTGAAGAAGGCTGGACGTTTACTGAATCCTCACCCGGAGGTTTCGATGACCGGTTTGCCTTAGTGCGGTTTGGCTTGGGTTTTGGTTTGGATTTACCCTTGGATTTGCCGCCGGTTTCGCCCAGCAGCGCTGCTATCACCCGCTGAAGCAAGCTTTTCTTTTTCGCTGGCTTGGCTTTCGATTTCCTCTTCCGGCGATTATTCGTGGGTTTCGTTGTCTTGGCTGGCGGTTGTGGCGCTTCGCCCTCGTGTTCAGTCGCTTGACTGATGGTTGAGACAGATTCATCAACCGAACCATTTAACCGGCCGCCCGTCACCACTGCTTTTTCGGTTGTAGTAGGCCTAAGCTCCAGCTCAGTCTCGGGCGAATCTTCTTCGGCAATTGGCTGGATGTCGTAACTTGCGGTGTCTTGGTCAGTGTCTTCAATGTCTCCGGTTCTAAGCCGCTCAACGCGGTAATGCGGTGTCTGCATATCCTGAACAGGGGCAATAATGACTCGAAGGGAGTGTCTATTCTCAATATCCAGCACTACCGGCCGCTTCTCGTTGAGCACGAACGCTGCCACGTTAACAGGGACAAAGGCGCGAACTTGAGCAGTTGACTCTTTGAGCGCTTCTTCCTGAATGACGCGCAGTAGGGCAAGTGCTGTGGATTCAATGTCTCGAATCGTTCCCAGACCCTCACAGCGGGGACAAACCACGTGGCTTGTTTCTCTAAGCGACGGCCTCATCCGTTGCCGACTCATTTCCAATAAGCCAAATTTAGAGATTTTGTTCAATTGGATCTTTGCTCGATCCAATTCAAGCGCTTCGCGCATTCGGTTTTCAACGGCCCGCTGATGCTTCGGTAGGTTCATATCAATAAAATCAATAACGACCAATCCACCGATATCACGGATACGCAGTTGTCGGCAGATTTCATCTGCCGCTTCAAGATTCGTATTGAGCGCTGTCTCTTCGATGTCAGAGCCCTTGGTCGCTCGTGCGCTATTAATGTCGATAGACACCAATGCCTCAGTCGGGTCAATCACGATAGATCCCCCGGAGGGCAGGCGGACTTCACGCTGGAATGCAGACTCTATTTGCCCCTCAATTTGATACCGATTAAATAAGGGCACATCACTGTTGTAGCGCTTTACTCTTGATTTCAGATGCGGCATGACTTGGCCAACAAAGCCTGACGCCTGCTCAAACGCCGCGTCTGTATCGATTAAGATTTCACCAATATCATCTCGCATGTAGTCGCGCACGGCGCGAGTGATGACGTCGCCTTCCTGGTAAATCAGGAACGGAGCAGACTGGCTGTCGGCAGCAATCTTAATCGCATCAGCAAGTTGCAACAGATAATTTAGATCAAGCTTTAACTCTTCTGCGCTGCGTCCAACGCCGGCAGTGCGCACGATGATACCCATGTCCTTTGGTATCTCGAGCTCAGAGAGCGCGTCGCGCAACCCCTCACGCTCCTCGCCCTCAATGCGACGGCTAATTCCTCCAGCTCGCGGATTGTTTGGCATGAGTACGAGATACCGACCAGCAAGACTGTAAAAAGTAGTGAGGGCAGCGCCCTTGCTTCCGCGTTCCTCTTTGTCTACTTGGACAATGAGTTCCTGTCCCTCGGACAGCACATCGGCGATGTTGATCCTTCCCCTCTGGGTTGAGGCACCAGGCTTGAAATAGGCTCGAGAAATTTCTTTAAGGGGCAAAAACCCGTGACGATTACCGCCAAAATCGACGAAAGCCGCCTCGAGACTAGGCTCGACACGAGTGACTTTTCCTTTGTAAATGTTTGATTTCTTTTGATCTCTAGCCAAGCTCTCGATATCTAAATCGTAAAGTTTTTGGCCATCGACGAGGGCGACACGTAACTCTTCCGAGTGCGTCGCATTGATAAGCATTCTCTTCATGGATGTACCCTTTTAATCGGGCACTGGCGGTGATCGCTTACGCGATCGTTAGGGTGAAAGTAGTCTGGGTAAGCGTCCTAGCGAGTACTACCAAGCGAGTACTAAAAGCCACCGATGTTAGGCTCGGATTGAAAACGCGCGTACCAATCTTGATGAGATGGGTATGCGTTTTCAATACACCTCCTGAGATTCCAGGTTTTGAAGCCTTCTCTTTCAAAGACGAGCCGGATGAACTGTGCTCATACGCCCCTGGGGCTCCTCAATCGTTTGCTCGTTGCCGCGTCAAAAGACTTGTTCCTGCACGAACGCTAAATAAATCTCAGCTTATTAGCCATGTATCGGTCAGCTCATGATTCGGCCGAACCGTTTACCTCCAGTTAGTTTTCTAAACCCTTAATTTCTTATCCGCCGCGGGGTGTCCACAGCGGTCGAAATATGTTCTTAATGCCAGCGCCACGCGCTTTTCTTTAGACGAAAACTGGTTCGTCTCATCTGTACTTATATCGCTCGCCCCTAAAATACCTGGAGGCGGCTATCTTTTTTCACAATTGAGTTACTTTTAGTGAGCTCCTGAGCGATCCATCTAGGATGCTCATTTTTTTGGGCCTCCAGTCAGAAACCGGTGCACCTTTTCATTTGCTAACACTCTCAAATGCCTGTGATGAAGCGGCTTTATTTTTCGATAACGCCTAAAGTGTTAGTGCAAAGATCGATCATTGCTAGACCTTAACGATGGTAACGCCTATTCTCCGATGCGCTAGCTCGCTGGTGTAAACCGAGGCTTTGCAATTTCGTTCAAAACTCCATCGCGCGGCAAGACTACCAGTTTTCTATACAATTATCTAATTGATCTAAGTGGCTTTTTACTATGAAGGATGTTCAGGAAACCCATCAGTCGTCCAAGCAAGTGCAGATCGAGGCTTCCAATGAGGGGCAGCGTCTAGATAATTTCCTTATCAAGCGCCTTAAGAACGTTCCCAAGTCCCGTATCTATCGCATGATTCGAAAAGGAGAGGTAAGGATCAACGGGAAGCGGGCGAAACCTCACGCGAAATTGAGTCTTGCCGATTGGGTAAGGCTGCCGCCTATGCGGATGGAATCCTCGAATGCCAAAACAACAACACGGTTCATTCCCATCCTCGATGATATTCTGGAGGAAACTGAGCAGCACCTCATCCTCAACAAACGCGCCGGCCTCGCTGTACACGGAGGCAGCGGTATTCAAGCGGGTGTCATTGAGGCCATCAGAAGCCAGCGCCCCGATTTGCCTTACATCGAACTGGCCCACCGGATTGATCGAGACACCTCTGGTCTATTGGTGCTAGCTAAGAAACGGTCCTTTCTTCGGCGTTTTCAGAGCAGCCTTCGGGAAAAGAGAGGGCTCATCAAGCAGTACGAGCTCATCGTCCACGGTCATTGGCCCACTCGGATACGGAGAGTGGATCTTCGACTTTCGAAAATGAGGCTAGACAGCGGCGAGCGCGTTTGCCGAGTGGATGAAACTGGAAAGGAATCGATAACACAGTTTGAGGTGATCCGCCGACTCTCTGGGATGACCTGGCTTCGGGCTCGGCCCATCACAGGCAGAATGCATCAAATCCGAGTACACGCTGCGGCAAGTGGGCACCCGATCATTGGTGATCCTAAATACGGCAATGCGGTAAAAGACGCGAAATTGACGCCAAGGAGGATGATGTTGCATGCCTCAAGCCTCAAAACCTCTCGATACTCGGCCGGGGGAAGTGATCAAGAGGTGATTCGGCTGAATCTTCAGGCACCCACCCCAGACGCTTTCTTTGAACTTGCCGATCGATATGAGTACGAAGGGTCTATCGGCGCGGACGATCGTCAATCCCTTGGTACGGAAGCCTGACTTTTTGCTCATCAGCGAAATCGAATAAGGCAAGAATGGGCAACCCATACAGCGACCTAATATCCCGGCCACTAGCATCACTAAACAGTCGCCAACCCGCAGTTTCCGCCTTAAAACTCCCGGCGCATCCAACGGGCTGCTCTGCCAACACATAGTCGCGGATCGCGCTTGGCGTCATGGCTCGAAATTTCACTGAATATTGCTCTACATGCTTAAACAGCACCGTCCCTCCTTGCACGATAGCGAGGCTGGTGGCGAAATGAAGCCAATGGCCCGCGCAACGTGTTAGCTGATGCTCCGCATCCTCCAGACTCGATGCTTTATGAAACCGTTCTCCCTCGTCATTGAAGGCGACTTGGTCAGAGCCCAAAACCCAGTGATGGGGCGGCAAGTCTTCCGAAATGCTCAGTGCTTTTCCCATACCGTTGGATAAGGCGAGATCCGCTGGTAGCGCATCTTTATTTCTTATCTCATCGAAGACCGGGGGGGTTGCAACGAACGGAAGCCGCAGATCTTCAAGGATTCGTCTTCGCGAGGGAGAGGTCGATGCAAGAATAATTTGAACCATGGGGCGCTGATGTCCTGAAGGTTTGATGTCGAATTACCTTTTGACAGGCAACATTAGGATGCCTAAGATGCGCCCCCATGTCAGCAGACCCCATGAAAAAGCGATTTATTTGGGCTCAGCTAGTTGACCAAGCAAGCGAAATTGAGGGTGTTTTCAAACCCTCCAACTCGGCACGCGTGCTTGACGCATTGTCGCCGGATGGTGTCATGGACGAGGGGCTACCTGATATCGAAGTCCATTTGTCCTTTGATCGTGACAATAGGCGCAGGCCGACAGTTAGGGGTCGCTGTAATTGGCAGATGGCGAGTGACTGCGTCAGATGTGATCAATCGCTGATGCTCGATCTTGAAGCTGACTTTAGTTTGATCATCGTTGAACAAGAGGAGACCCTCAGCAAGCTCAATCAAAACGAAGACGGGATTGTTGCGGACGGCAAATGGATACACCTCGTTGATATTATCGAGGATCCTATTTTGCTCGCTATACCGATGGCACCGAGACATGCAAACTGCGAGCAAGATGCCATTGGCCAGAGCGCTGATGCGAGCAACGCAGAGAACGCAAAGGAGCAACCTTTTGAGGAGGCTCAAAATTCGCCAAAAAGTTTCGCTTCGAGTGAGAAGCGCTTAGAGCAAAATCGATCAAACAATGTTGCTCCGTCAATAGAGTCGGTAGAGACACGCAAACCTTTCGCGCACCTGCGGGCAATGATGGATAACGAAAGGGCGAGCGAGACCGAGTGAGCACTGACATCGAATGATCGAGATTGAAATCGATGTTTAAGCTACCGGCGTTGAATAGGTAGCACATGAGTCACGTAACTCGTGAGCTCAGGCAACAACTGGAAAAATCAAAGTGACGCCAATGGCATTTAGCGCTGGTTAGCCATTGTCACGACTTAACAGGGAGAAGGAGGCCGCATGGCTGTTCAACAAAATAAAGTATCTCGATCGAAGCGAGGCATGCGTCGAGCGCACGATCATCTCAAATCATCCACACTGTCCGAAGACCCGACCACGGGTGAAACCCATCGGCGTCACCATGTGACTGCAGACGGCTTTTACCGGGGCAAAAAGGTCACGAAGTCTGGCGACGACGAGTAGGATTCTCTCGCGCCTTTGCTCCGCAAGACGCGAGAGAGGGCAGCCAATTCTTCGATGGCCACTGCGTCGGCTGCCCGCCTATCTCGAGCGATAGACGAGCAAAAAACTGAAGGCTGATGCGCTGGCTGGGGCCACTGACGCTGGTGGCACACTGCGCCTGACCGAAAGGTACAAGTACCCAGCGCGCCCAGCCATTCTATATAAAGGGGATCGTTTGTGACTAAAGCGTTTGTTTTTCCAGGGCAGGGCTCACAAGCAGTGGGCATGCTCTCTGACTCTCAGCCAGAGGTAGGACCCGTATTCAAGCGCGCTTCTGACGTTCTGGGCTACGACCTGTGGGAACTCACCCAAAACGGGCCTGAGGACCGTTTAAACGCGACTGAATTCACCCAGCCTGCACTACTCACTGCTAGCTACGCGCTCTGGCTAGTCGCCAGAAACGCTGGACTCACCGCTGACTTCGTAGCCGGGCACAGTCTTGGGGAATATTCGGCGCTCGTTGCTAGCGAAGTTATCGCATTCGAAGACGCGGTCAGCTTGGTGCAAACCAGAGGGCAGCTGATGCAAGCAGCTGTCCCCATCGGTGAAGGTGGTATGGCCGCAATCATGGGTCTTGCGGACGATCAAGTGGCGGCGATATGCGAAGCAGTTACGCTAGAAGCCGATGGCTCAGTGGAACCCGCCAATCTTAATGCACCTGGTCAAATCGTGATCTCAGGCACCAAAGCAGCACTCGAGACAGCCTGCGCTCAATGCCTCGACAGCGGGGCAAAAAGGGCAGTGCCGCTCAATGTGAGCGCGCCTTTTCACAGTCGCCTGATGGCGGGTGCGGCAGAGCAAATGGCTACAGCTCTGGAAAGGGTTGCGTTTTCTGCTCCTCGAATCTCGGTTGTACAGAATGTTGTCGCTGAAACAGTCTCTGACCCAGCGGTCATCCGGAATAATTTGGTAGCACAGATGGTTGGCGCTGTTCGATGGACCGAATCCATCCAGCACTTAGTGGAAGGTGGCGTCGAGACCTTTATCGAGTGCGGTCCAGGGAAAGTCCTGTCTGGGCTGATTAAGCGTATTGAACGGCAAGTAACCACCGAACAGGTCGGCAGCGCGAGCGCAGCGCTGTTAGCGAGCGCCGATCAATGATCGCAGTGGTCACAGGAGCCTCGCGAGGGATAGGCCTCGGTATCGCGCGCCAGCTGGCTGCAGCCGGTCATTACGTCGTTGGTACGGCAACGTCCTATGAGGGGGCGGAATCGATCAGTCGTGAATTGAGCAGTCATGGACAGGGTGAGATTTTAGACATCAGTTCGCTCGAATCGATTAATGAATTCCTAGACCGGGTTAAAAAAGCTGAGGAAGCGCCGCTACTGCTCGTAAACAACGCAGGGTTTAATCAAGATAATCTTTCGCTTCGAATGAAATCCTCCGAATGGAGTCGGGTGATCGAGGGCAATTTGTCGGGCACATTTTTCCTCACCCAAGGCTTGATCAAAGGCATGGTGAAAGCGAGATACGGAAGGGTGGTTAACCTCAGCTCGGTAGTGGCCAGAATGGGTAACGCGGGGCAGGCCAACTACGCGGCAGCGAAAGCCGGCTTAGAGGGCATGACTCGCGCTTTGGCTGCGGAATTGGCAGCGCGGAACATTACGGTCAATGCGGTAGCCCCCGGTTTTATTGAAACAGACATGACAGAGGCGTTGAGTGATGCTCAGCGCGAAGAGATGCTAAAGCGCATCCCCGCCAACCGTTTAGGGTCAGTAGATGATGTCGCGGCATTGGTAGCGTTCCTTTGCTCGGACCAGGCTGGCTACATCACAGGAGAGACGCTAAAGGTTAATGGGGGCATGTACCTGTCATAATATTTGGGCCAGGGAGGCCCGAGTCCAAAGGCAAGGACCGCTTCAAAGCAACCTTGCTTTCACTTAAACTAGCGCAAAACGTGCTTTAGGAGAGAAGCTCGATATGAGTACCATCGTTGAACGTGTCACGAAATTAGTTTGCGAACAGCTTGGCGTCAAAGAAGAAGAGGTGACCCTCGAGGCATCTTTTGTCGAAGATCTTGGTGCGGACTCGCTCGACACCGTCGAGCTTGTAATGGCTTTAGAAGAGGAATTTGAAACAGAGATTCCCGATGAAGAAGCTGAGAAGATCACCACTGTGAAAGAAGCAGTCGATTATATCGACGCCCATCTCTAAACCGTAGGCGAGGTTAGGCTAACCGACGCATTGGTTAGCCTGCTCTCATTGTAATAGGCTCCTCGCCATGTCAAAACGTCGCGTTGTCGTCACCGGGCTAGGGATGCTAAGCCCGCTTGGCGCGTCCGTCGAAACCTCTTGGGAGGGACTAACCGCTGGCCACAGCGGCATAGCCCCCATTGCTGCCTTCGATGCGGATAGTTTTCCTGTCCGATTTGGTGGCGCGGTCCCTGAATTTGATATGTCATCGTATCTTCCAGCAAAAGAAGCGAGGAGGATGGACGGTTTTATTCAGTGGGGGCTCGCCGCGGGCATTCAAGCCATTCATCATTCTGGTCTTGAAGACTCTAACTCAGATTTATCGAGAGTAGGGGTCGCCATGGGATCTGGAATAGGCGGCATTAACACCATTGAAACCTGCCATCAGGTTCTCTTAGATCGCGGCCCCAATAAGGTCTCTCCGTTTTTCGTGCCTTCCAGCATAATCAATATGGTATCCGGGCATTTATCCATTATGTATGGGTATCGAGGCCCAAATATCGCCATCACGACGGCGTGCACGACGGGAACGCACAACATTGGTTACGCGGCGAGAATGATTGCCTACGGCGATGCAGACGTCATGATTGCGGGCGGCGCTGAAAAAGCCACGTCACCAACCACCATGGCAGGGTTTGCCTCTATGAAGGCATTGAGTGCACGTAACGACTCACCAACTGAAGCCAGTAGACCGTGGGATTTAAACCGAGATGGTTTCGTTCTAAGCGACGGAGCAGGTGCCTTAGTGCTTGAGTCTTTGGAGCACGCGACGGCTCGAGGCGCCACTATCTTGGCCGAACTGTCGGGGTTTGGAGCGAGCGCTGACGCTCATCATATGACCTCACCCGCTGAGAACGGGGCAGGAGCTGCTGCGTCGATGCAAGCAGCTCTCAATGACGGTCAACATGTCCCTTCGGATATCAGCTACATCAATGCGCACGGCACCTCGACTCCGCTTGGAGATATTGCTGAAACCGATGCGATTAAGACGGTTTTTGGGGCGCATGCGAGTGTGCTAGCCGTGAGTTCGACTAAGTCGATGACAGGGCACGCACTGGGTGCGGCAGGTGCCATTGAAGCCGTCATCTCAGTGCTAGCCATAAGAGATCAGTGCGCACCACCAACTATCAATCTAGACGACCCGGACCCCGCCTGTGACCTAGATTACGTGCCGCACCAGGCACGCGAGATGGAGATTCGCGCAGCGCTTAGTAATTCTTTTGGATTTGGCGGCACCAATGGGACCCTCATCTTCAAACGCTGGTCGGACTGACCCAGACAAATCCTTGTTGTACCGCGGCCTGGCGTTCGTATCAGTGCTGCTCACTTCTCTTGTTGTGCTAACTGCCGCGTTAGCACTGTTCAAGCCTTTTGACAGTATTAACCACCCGATCATTCGGCTTAAGCAGGGTGAGGGAGCGATTGTGCTCGCATCTAAAGTTAGCGCGCATCGAACGGCCCCGTGGATGAGCTGGCCAGATCGACTCGTCATACGCGCCATGGCGGCTCGCGCACCACTCCAAGCGGGAGAATATGAGATAAGTGCTCACAAGGATCTATGGTCACTCATGCAGGCCATCAAGAGTGGCAAACGATTTAAAAGAACGGTGACACTGGTTGAAGGTTGGACCCTCAAGGATTGGCAACAAGCACTTGAATCAGCCCCTGGGATGCGTGTCTCGCAGCGGGAGTTAACACCAGATTTATCGAACTCACCTGAGAAAGATCTCGGAACGCTTGGCGAAGGCTGGTTCATGCCCGACACTTACCAATATGAGTGGGGCACGGCCGCGGACACTGTTTATGCGAGAGCAAACCAAGCAATGGTCTCTGAATTGCAGCGCTGGATAGCTACGGTGCACGTCGAAAGCGCTTTCTCTGATCAAGACCGTGGGGTTATCAACCATTTTGAGGCTCGAGACTGGCTAACCCTTGCGTCTATGGTCGAAAAAGAAAGCAGTCATTTTGACGATCAGCGGCAAATCGCTCGAGTATTTTTGAATCGATTGGCGCTTGGCATGAGACTTCAATCTGATCCGACCGTTATCTATGCCTTAGGTAGCGAGTTTGATGGTGATCTCACTCGTCGTGATCTGAAGGTGGATGCACCTCATAACACCTATCGACATAAAGGGCTGCCACCCGGGCCAATCTGTAACCCTGGACGGCAGGCAATTGAGGCGGTTTTCAGGCCTGCCGATGGTGATTGGCTTTATTTTGTTGGGAGGGGCGATGGCACCTCGCAGTTCTCAAAAACGCTACGTGAGCACAACCGCGCTGTGCGGAAATACCAGTTAGGCGTAGAGACTGACCAAGATCGTGGTTAGACTCGGGCACTGGCGACATCTTAGCTTCATTGGCCAAGGTGTTATCAAGGTTCGAGAGAGGTGGACGTTTTGAATCCGGGCAAAATGATCTCCATTGAAGGAGTCGAAGGAGTAGGGAAATCGACGCTTATTCCCATAGTGGCGCAGGAAGTAGAGGCGGAAGGCTACTCAGTTATCATGACACGAGAACCGGGCGGCACCGAAATTGGTGAGCGCGTAAGGGATTTGCTGTTGCATGAGCACGATTCCAATATCGCGCCCGTCACTGAACTTTCCCTAATGTTTGCTGCACGTGCGCAGCACCTGGAAGAGGTCATCAAACCTGCGCTGAATAAAGGTTGCTGGGTGATATGCGATCGATTCACTGATTCGACCTACGCGTATCAGGGCGGTGGCAGGCAGCTTGATCAAACCCTGATCGAATCCATAGAGGTCGCAACCATTAATGCGTTTCAGCCGGACCACACCCTACTGCTCGACTTGGATGTCGAGCTCGGGTTGAAACGCGCAGCCCAAACCGGCGCTAAAGACCGATTTGAATCTGAGAACGTCACGTTTTTTGAACGAGTCCGAAGCGCGTATTTGGAGCGAGCCAATCAATTCGATCGTGTACACGTCATTTCAGCTGCGCCCCCTCTGAGTGAAGTTGCGCAATCGGTGCGTGCATGGATTCGCCACATTACCAGTAAGGCAAAGCAGTGAATTCCCCTCTACCTTGGCACCAGGAAGCCATAGAGCAATTGCTCGCGCGATGGTACGACGCATTGCTGTCTCACGCGTTAATCGTAGAAAGCAACGACGCCGCCGCGATTGATCGCTTCGCTTCATCGCTGGCTTACGTGCTGATGTGTGAAACGCGTGCAACCCATCCATGTGGAGTATGTAGAGCCTGCCGACTTGTCACCGCGGAAACCCATGCAGACCTATTTGTTATTCCGCCGCTTGTTGAAGCCACCATTCGAGTAGATGTGATTCGCGAGCTGATCACCTGGAGCCAGAAAACAGCACAATTAGGCCGAGTCAAAATTGCTGTCATTCAACGCGCCGAGCGCATGAATCGCAACGCACAAAATGCACTGCTGAAATTACTCGAGGAACCCACCGATCAAACACTGTTGATTCTCGGCACATCGAATCCACAAACGCTACTACCCACGGTCCGAAGCCGGTGTGAAAGGATTGTTCTTAACAAACCTTCTAGCACCGAACTGAGCGATTGGTTACGCCGCGAAAGCAAGACTGAGGATGAATCAGTCATCGCGCTCGCGCTGAGATACGCGGAATTAGCGCCGATGAGAGCGCTTGAGATCATCCAGAATGGTGAAAGCGAGCGGTTTGCGTCCACCGAAGCCGCCCTCGCTGCATGGTTCTCCGCACAGACGGAGACGCTCGAATGTTGTCAGCAGGTCGCGCAACACTGCTCGACCGATGAGGCCTTGTCGATTTTAGCGACGGCCCTGCGGGATAGTCTCCACCACGAATGGAGTGAGGCGACACCCAACCCCTCACCAGAAACGAAAGGTCAATCATCGCTTTCGATAGCAATGAGGCAAGGGGCTGATTGGCGGCAGCGCCTAGAATCTCTGAATCGCATTCAGGTATCGAGGAATCGACTTCAGCATTCCACGGGGCTGAATGACAGCATTCAGTTAGAGTCAATTTTCCTTGAAGTGGGAGCGATGATGACCGCGCGCTGAAACCTTGTTTAACTAACTATAGGTTAAACCCGTATGGTTTAACTCCATGTGGTTTAACCCCCATTGTTTGACCACACAGCGCGCTTCCATCCCGACATGGGGGATGTTGTGCAGGGCCAGTGCTTCAGGCAAACTTTCGCGCAGAGGAGCGGTTATGAGAAATCTCGAGCGACGTAAAAATAAAAGAAACTTAGTGACGCTCGCCATTAACGACGTTCATCAGCTCCAATCCTGGTATATGCCTTTCATTACCAACGGCGGTCTGTTCCTTCAAGGGAATCACGATTACCAATTAGGGGACCAATTTTTTTTGTTGCTCGATCTCTTGGATGAGATCGAGCAGATACCCGTCGCCGTGAAAGTGATTTGGGTTGCCGCGAGCGGCGTTAAGAATCCGCACAAACCGGGGGTGGGCGTTCAGTTTACCGACGCAGATAATGTTGCGAAGGACAAAATCGAAACGCACCTGGCGGGTGCCCAGGGCGCTGTTGGGGCCACTGCGACCATGTGACCCGCATTAGTCTGTAAGCGAGTCGAACTGAATGGATGCTTCAAGCCTAATTGGCCCGCCTACACAGAGTGTTGAAGCTATTGAAGCCTAGCCCATTGCTGAATGGGCCCAAAAATCAGTCCAAAACTCAGCCCAAGAGTCAGGGCAAATAGGAGAGACCAACCCAATGACCTACTGTGTGGCTATTCGTGTTGATGAAGGGCTTTGCTTCATCAGTGATTCACGAACCAATGCCGGGGTGGATAACGTCTCGACCTACTCGAAAATGTACAGTTTCGGAGAACCAGATGCGCGCCAACTGGTCATCCTCTCTGCAGGCAACTTAGCCACCACGCAGGGCGTCATCGCTCGTATCAAGCGAGATCAGAAAGCAGAAGCAGCCCAAAACATCCGTACGTTGCAAACCATCGAAGAAGTCGCTGACTACGTCGGTACACTTAGCCTCGAACAGCAAGAAAAGCATACCGGTGGTGGCAAGACCTTTGAGGCCAGCTTCATTGTTGGCGGGCAAATTAAAGGGCAGAAACACGAAGCTTATCTGGTTTATCCTCAGGGCAACCATATCACCACCTCCAGAGACACCCCTTTCCTGCAAATTGGTGAAAGCAAATACGGTAAACCCATTTTGGACCGGATTATCACGCCTGACGTCAGTCTGGATACCGCAGCACTGTGCGGTCTTGTCTCGATGGATTCAACAATGCAGAGTAATCTGACGGTAGGACCGCCCATTGAGGTCGCAATGTATGAAGAGAGCAGCCTTTCTGTTGAGCGAAAATATCGATTCGATGAAAGCAGCGAATATCTTCGGCAAATTAAGTCCGCATGGGATCAGCGATTAAAAGAAGCGTTCTCGAATATGCCGCCCCTTGCTTGGAGCAAGGCATGGGATCATTCGACTTCCGATCTCGGCAGCTAACGCCTACGGCTATCGCAAAAACCAAGTATCAGTAATGGCTGTGTGGATATGATTCATATCCGACTGGAACTCATCGATCCACTCATGCAGCCCGTCCTGCTCAAGTACGGACTGGACGTCAAGGGCGCTTAATTTCTTCATCATTGTATCGGCTTCACGCTTTGGATCAGTGTGCCTTGGGAGCTTCTCAAAACTCTCTCGAAGGCTTGCAATCGAGTGCATAACGCTCCGGGGAAAGCTCGGGTCGCGCAACAGAAAATCCGTGACCAGCGAGTCTCGCACGCGTTCCTGAACGGCCTGGCGATACATTTGATAGGCGTTCAGCGATGTAAGCACGCCCATCCACAAAATGTTGTCCTCTGCTTGCCCGCGTTGAGGGGCTCGCTCCATTAAATTCAAGCAGCCCACATCGATAACACGAGTGGTCATGTCAGCCCGCTCGATGCTTCGTCCAATTTTCAAAAAGTAGTGGGGAGGCTGTCTACTCAAGCTACCGCTCAAATACCCGGTCAGTTCGAGACAAAGGTCAATCACGTTGCTCAGCAAATTGAATCGATTGTCTCGACTAATTCGACCAAGATCATTTTGCTGCAAGAGAAGATGCAACTCGTTCATCTTCTCCCAGGCTTCATTGGGCATTAAATCTCGACTTGTTCTCACATTCTCTCGCGCTTGGTTCACGCAAAAGCGCAGCGAGCAGCGCGGATCATCCAGTAAAAATTGAACCACATTACGCTCGTTGGCATGCTTGAAGCGTTTGTGGAAAGCATCCTCATAGCCCGTGATTTGAACGAGGGCAGGCCACAGGAACTGAACATTAGGCACATCCAGCACTAAGTTGGTGTACACCGAGAGCAGGCGGGCCGTTGACTCCGCTCGCTCAAGGTAACGACCAAACCAATATAATCTCTCTGCGACTCTGGACAGCATGTTCGCCCCATTCCCTCCTAGTCAATGACCCAGGTGTCTTTGCTCCCACCGCCTTGGGAGGAATTCACGACCAATGAGCCCTTGACGAGTGCAACACGAGTCAAGCCGCCGGCTGTGACGTGAGACTCTGACCCTTGCAAGATAAAAGGGCGAAGGTCCACATGACGCGGCTCTAAATCCTGATCGATGACTGTGGGCGCTGTCGACAGGCTAATGATGGGTTGCGCCATATAGTTCCGTGGCTGCTTCTTGATCGCTTTTGTAATCTCATCAAAGGCTTTATCACTAGCTGCCGAACCAATAAACATGCCGTAGCCCCCCGATTCGTTCGCTGGTTTCACTACCAGCGACGCTAAGTTATCAAGCACGTACTCACGCTGGTCAGGGTCCGAGCACAAGTAGCTCGGCACATTGGGTAGGATCGGGTCCTCTCCCAGGTAGTACCGAATCATGTCTGGAACATAGGTGTAAACGACTTTGTCATCAGCGACACCGACGCCTGGAGCGTTGGCTAGCGCTACATTTCCCGCTAGCCAGGCACGCATTAAACCCGGCACGCCCAGCATGGAGTTCGGATTAAAAACGTCAGGATCAAGAAATAGATCATCGATTCGCCGATAGATGACATCGACTCTTGCTGGGCCACGAATGGTCTTCATGTAAACGCAGTCGTCGGTATCAACGAACAGGTCACTCCCCTCAACGAGTTCTACGCCCATTCTCTGAGCAAGAAAAGCGTGCTCAAAATAGGCTGAATTGTAGATTCCGGGTGTGAGTAGCACGACCTCAGGCTGCCTGGTTGCTCTGGGTGACAATGAGCACAACGTGTCGAACAATTGAGAGGGATAGTTATCCATGGACCGTATCGACAGTCGGTTCAGCAGTTCTGGCACGATCCGCTTGCTGACATTCCTGTTCTCGAGCATGTAGGACACCCCCGATGGCACCCTCAAATTGTCTTCGAGCACGAAAAAGCGACCTTCATGATCACGAATGAGGTCCGAGCCGCAAATGTGCGCCCAGACGCCAAATTTGGGCCTAACGCCTTTGCACTGGGGCCGGAAGTCTTTCGAAGACAACAAAATGTCTGACGGGATGATGCCGTCATTGATAATCTGCTGCTCGTTGTAAATATCGTTAATAAACAGATTGAGCGCCTTTAAGCGCTGCTTTAGGCCCCGTTCAACGCCGTCCCACTCATGGCCTCGAATAATTCGCGGCACCATGTCGTAAGGCCATTGCCGATCGATATTGGCGCCATCTGAATAGACGGTGAAGGTGATACCGAGCGTTCTGATCGCTAGTTCAGCGGCATCCTGTTTGGTCTTAACCGCGGCAGGATCGAGTTTCCGGAGATATTGAGCCAGCGGGGCGAGACCAGGACGCGCTCTGTTCGAGCGCTTAAATACCTCATCAAAGGAATTCTTATTGTCTGGATAATCTAATAAATTCAACGAATTACTCTAATGATCGATTAAATGTTCTAGAAGCTTGTAATCCGTTTCATGCATGCCGAGACCAAAGTAAGTGCGCAGGGCTCTTTGATTGTCTCGTTCAGCGTACAGTCTGATTCCGATGACATCAGGTATTTCCCGGGCTAGTTTTTGGACCTCATGATACATGGCGGTAAACACGCCTTGTTCGCGACTATCGGGGCTCACGTAGACACTCTGAATCCACCAAAATAGCCCATTACGCCAATCGCTCCACTCGAACGTGATGCCTAGGCAACCGGTGATTTGCCCGCCAGTATCGGGCTCAAAGACCAGATAGAACCCTAATTCTGGATTGCGCACCATTCGTTCAACACCTGCCGATATCGTGCCCCAATCCAAGGCTTTGGATTCTGTCTCCATGGCCATCGCCTGATTAAATCGCGCAATTAATTCGGCGTCTTGGACCGATGCTGTTCTAACTGTCATTGCTTGTCTTCTGTTCTTGTCAAATTGCTTGTTAAAACTCACCAGGTGCGTTGAGCAGAGCACTGGTTGACTGCATATCTACCGATTAATTCGCTACGAGCGTTGCGTCGGTTCATCGGTTGAGGGTGCGAATCTCGGATTATCTGAGAACCTGTGCCTTTTAGGTGCGGCCGCTAACGACCGGGGAGTCAGTTAACGGGCCTGTTGCGCTATTTCTCGCGCTGTTTTCTCGCGCTGTTTTCTCGCGTTGTCTCCCGTGTCAGGGTTCGCGCTTATTGTGCTGCTTGATTTCAAGCTTAATGACACGCGCGCGACCGCGATATCAGAGTGTCTGGATTATTTCGCAACAACTCTATCCGTGGGCTCGATCAACAAAGCCCAACGCATATATTACCAGTTCAATAATCCTGAATCCCAGCGCAAAAAGGGCTTACGTACTGATTAATAATGCAAACCAAGGGGTGTTGACGGTTTTCTCCGGCAAGACGCAAAGTGAAAGACTCTGAAGATCCAGTGCCACGTGATTACGGTCTGGTGGTCTGCACCCTCGAGCAAAGGTAAGGTAGGCGCTTGGCTATAAGAATGAGAACGTTATGGAACTTTTAATGTTAGTCAGCGCGATTGCGTTGCTGCAGTTTTGGGGGTTTGGCCTCATGGTCGGACGCGCGCGGGGACTTTACGACGTCCCGGCACCTTTGACTTCCGGTCATGAAATATTCGACCGCTGGTTTCGAGTTCATTACAACACCATGGAGCGTTTGGTGATCTTGATTCCCACACTGTTCGCTTTTGGATATCTTTGGGGGCAGTACCCGGCGGCGGGCTTAGGCGCGATTTACCTGGTTGGGCGGCAGATTTACGCGCTCCAGTACGTGAGAGACCCCAAATCAAGAGGGTTAGGCATGCTAATCGGAGAGCTTCCACTACTGGTGCTCATGCTGGGCAGTGCCGTCGGCGCCATCGTTCACCTCATTTGGTAGTGATTGCCTATTGCAGCTTTCTGATGAGGTCATCTGCGGCGTCTAGCCTGGATTATTTCAATCAGAGTGCTTCTCAGGTATCCGGCGAGCGTCTTTTTGGCTGGCTATCCTTTGATCCAGGGCGATTATGGCATTCACCGGGTGAATCTCCTGCAATTGGGTTATACCGTCTCTCGGACTCGTGGTATAACGAATTTCGAGGGAAGGGAATCAAACAGTGGAACAAATAGAGGAACAAAGATGGTTGCAGTGACCTATCACGCCCCCACCAGCCTAGATGAGGCGGTGGCGTTGCTATCCAGCAGCGAGTTGCCCGCAAAGGTGCTCGCCGGTGGAACGGATCTCATCATTCAAATGCAAAAGCTGGTCACCGAGCAGCGCCTGATCGTCGATTTAAAAAAGATCGATGGCATGCAATCAGCCACGCTATCTGACGAGGGCTTGATATTGGGTCCATCGCTCTGCTGTGCGAAGTTGACCAGGCGTGACGATATCAAAGCGGTATTCCCGGGGCTTGTGGAGGCCGCTTACTTGATTGGATCTTCGCAGGTTCAAGGGCGGGCCAGTGTCGGCGGGAATCTGTGTAATGCGTCTCCGGCGGCTGATACGATCCCCGCACTCATCGCTAATCGTGCAGTTTGTCAGATTGTTGGGAAGGCCGGAGAGCGCTCAGTTCCCGTTGAGTCATTCGTAGTAGGGGTAGGCAAAAACTGCCTGGAATCCGATGAAATCCTAAAGGCGATTGTCATCCCTCATCCTGGCAAGGCGACCAGCGACGCCTATCTCAGATTTATTCCTAGGACCGAGATGGATATCGCGGTAGCCAGCGCCGGCGCCAGTATCAGCCTTGGCTCGGATGGCATTTGCACCGATGCGCGAGTGGCGATTGGTGCCGTGGCGCCGACTGCATTAGTCGTTGAAGAAGCAGCGCAAAAGTTAATTGGTCAGCCCATCAATGAGGCTACTTTGGAGGCAGTGTCGCAGGCAGCCAGCGATGCGTCGGCGCCTATCTCAGACAGAAGAGGGACTGCCGAATTCAGGCGTCATGTTGTCGGCGTCCTCGCCAAGCGAGCCGTCATGGCAGCGGCAGACCGCGCTAAGGAGAAATGATGAAAACACACGTCGAAACGACGATTAATGGGGAAACAGTCGAATGCCTGATCGACCCATCAAGCACTTTGCTGGGCATGCTTCGGAATGATCTTGGTATGACGGGCACCAAAGAAGGTTGCGGATCAGGAGATTGTGGTGCCTGTTCCGTAGTGATGGATGGTGAGCTTGTGTGCTCTTGTCTGGTCCTTGGCGTTGAAGCGTCAGGGGCTGCCATTGAAACCATCGAAGGGGTTGCGGACCGAGACCAGCTCCATGTCATTCAAGAGAAGTTTCTTGAACACGCGGCCCTGCAATGCGGCATCTGCACGCCGGGATTGATTGTGTCTACAAAAGCCCTGTTAGCCGAAAACCCAAATCCCACCGAAGAAGAAGCGCGCTACTACTTAGCGGGGAATCTTTGCCGGTGCACCGGTTATGACAAGATTATTAAGGCAGTAATGGATGCTGCATCAGCATTGCGGGAGGCCTAAACCCATGAGTGAAGCACGACAATTCCAGCATATCGGTCAGCGGACGATACGCCCCGACGGATTCGATAAGGTAACCGGCAGGGCCAATTACGGCGCCGACTTTAGTTTGCCGGGCATGGTGTGGGGAAAGATCCTTCGTAGTCCTTACGCCCACGCCAAAATAACGAAACTCGATGTCAGTAAGGCCGAGGCGCACCCCGATGTTTTGGCAGTAGCAACACACCAGGATTTGCCCTCGGTGAATGCAGAAGCCTTTGCCGCGGGCGAGACGGCGATGGATGTGCTTGACCTCGCGCGCAATGTGCTTGCCGACCAGAAAGTGCTTTATCACGGTCACGCGATTGCTGCAGTTGCAGCCAAGACAGAAGCAGCTGCAGAGGCCGCGCTCGATCTTATAGAGATTGAATACGAGGTGCTTACACCGGTCGTAACACTCGATGCAGCAATCGCGGCAGGCGCTCCTGTGTTACACGAGGACATGTTGACTCAAGGCCTCGATCAGCCAGCCACGGAACCCTCGAATATCGCGTCGCGGATGGAGCTGAAAAAAGGGGACGTGGAGGCAGGATTCAAGGAGGCCGATGTCATTGTTGAGCGGGTTTATGAAACGCCAACAGTCCATCAGGGTTACATTGAACCGCATGCCACCGTGGTTCGATACGACGATAAGGCGCCTTCTCTCGTTTGGGCGTCAACCCAAGGACACTTTGACGTCAGGGCCGCAGTATCCAAGCTGCTGAAAATGAAGCTCGGCCAAATCAAAGTCATTGCGAGTGAAATTGGCGGCGGTTTTGGAGGCAAGACGACGGTGTATCTTGAACCGGTAGCCATGATCTTGTCGAAAAAGTCCGGGCGACCCGTCAAGATGGTGATGAGTCGTGAGGAGGTGTTCAGGGCATCCGGACCTGCTTCCGCAAGCCGTTCCAAAGTCCGTATTGGCGCCAAGCAAAATGGTGAATTAGTCGCGATGGAAGCGAGCCTGCATTTTGAAGCAGGCGCATTTAAGGGATCCCCCATGGGGCCTGGGTGCATGACCATATTCACGCCCTACGATGTACCCAATATGTATGTCGAGGGGTTTGACGTTGTACTCAACAAACCCAAGGTTGCCGCGTATCGCGCACCTGGCGCCCCTCAGGCCGAGTTCGCGGCCGAGATGGCGATGAATGAGCTCGCCAACAAGCTTGATATGGACCCTATCGAGCTTCGCTTAATGAATGCCGCCAAAGAGGGCACCCAGACTATTTATGGACCCAAGCTTAAGCAGGTGGGTCTCATCGAATGCCTCGAGGCAGCCAAGCAATCGCCTCACTATCAATCAGCCATCGGCGACGGATGTGGACGGGGCCTCGCTGCGGGCTTTTGGTTCAATATTGGCGGACAGTCCAGCGTGACATTAAATCTGAATCCGGACGGAACGGGCACCATCATTGAAGGCTCGCCCGATATCGGCGGCTCAAGAGCTTCAATGCAGATGATGGCGGCCGAAGTCCTGGGCATTGAACCCAGTCGGTTAAATCCTCTCGTCGCCGACACGGAAACACTACCCTATAACCAAACAACAGGTGGGTCTCGAACCACGTTCGCAACTGGCATGGCAGTGATCGAAGCCGCAGAAGACGTGGTAAGTCAGTTGAAGGAGCGCGCGGCCGCTTTGTGGAACGTCACCACGGAACAAGTGGACTATAAAAACGGGGTAGCACTGAACCTCGCAGGGGATGATCAGATGACACTCGCTGAGATTTGCGCCGCTGCCGAAAAAACGGGTGGTCAGATATCAGGGCGAGCCAATGTCAACGCTCGGGGAGCAGGGCCTAGCTTTGCCGTCCACTTGTGCGACGTCAAAGTAGACCAAGAAACGGGCAAAACCGACGTCGTTCGCTACACGGCGATTCAAGACGCGGGGAAAGCCATTCACCCAAGTTACGTTGAAGGGCAATACCAAGGTGGCGCCGTGCAGGGCATTGGATGGGCGCTCAACGAGGAGTACGTCTACAGTGACGATGGCGTGATGGAAAACGCTGGGTTTCTGGATTATCGAATCCCGCTCGCGTCCGACTTGCCGGAGATTGAGACGATCATTGTTGAGGTTCCAAACGCCTTCCACCCATTTGGGGTGCGGGGCGTCGGTGAAACAGGGATTGTGCCGCCACTGGGAGCAGTCGCCTCGGCAGTGAGCGACGCCATCGACACACCTGTCACGAAGATTCCTTGCTCGCCGCCGCATGTGTTGTCGATGATTCTCAATCGAGGCTAGGGGTGGCGACCGTTCGTTTTTCGAGCGACCTCGCTCGTTACACAGGCAAAACAGAGGTCGAAGTTGAAGCGCTAAATTACCGCTCACTCATTGACGAACTAATCGACGTGTTCCCTGATTTGGCCAATAGCGAGATCAAGGAACTCGCCTTGGCCTTAGACGGAGAGCTGATCCAAGAGCCTTTGCTCATTGAGTTCCCCGAATCGGCTGAGCTTCACTTCGTGCCTCGGCTCGCTGCAGGCTAGGCTGCGTGGCGCCTCTCAAAACGGTGCTACTAGAAAACGAGCATCTAAGAGTTCGCATCGTCAATCTTGGACTCCGAACCCATTCGCTTGAGTTTAGAGTCGGTTCAAGCTGGGTGCCGGTCATTCGATCACTGAATTCGATAGCCGCTCATCGCGAGGATGATGCTGCATTCGGCGCACTCGTTGGTCGAGCAGCAGGTCGGACGCGCGACGGTCTTGCGATGATAGCCGGGACATCAATCCAATTGGCCCAAAATCACGGCCGCCATCACCTTCATGGGGGTCAGCAAGGGATGACCCAGGCGACGTGGACGCTCGAGCAAACGGGCCATTCCCTGTCTGCCACGCTGGTGTCAAAAGATGGCGAGATGGGCTATCCAGGTGAGCTCCAGCTTTATTGCACGATTCGACTAGATGGGGCGAGCATTCATTACGAGCTTGAGGCAACCAGCTCCGAAACGACTTACTTTAACCCCACTTGGCATCATTATTTTTGTCTCGGAAACCCTGGCGCATTCCAGGACCAAGTTCTCACGATTAATGCCACGCATGCTTACGCGAATGATGCAGACGGCATCGCCATCGACGAGCGGTTTATGCCAGCGCCGTTGGCACGCAAAGCAGCAACGATTGCTGATTGGATGGCTGCGCCCCATCCTCAAATCCGTCAATTCGCGGGTCTCGACCATTATTTCGGTGGGGGCGAAGACGATGTGCTTGCCGTGCTTGAGGCAATTCCGGTAAGGAGCCCTTCAGGTAGCGAAACCCATCATGATGAAGTGGCGATTCGCAGCAACCCTGACGACAGCGCGCCCACGGGAGGCTTTGACAACGCTGAGAAGCGCCTCAATGTGCGAGCTGCCGAGAACGACCATGCGTCCAGGCAGACAGGCATCCGAATGACACTGAAAAGCCCCGCGCCAGGGTTGCAGGTGTACACTGGGCAAAAATTAGGGCCCATCGGGCCAGGATTGGCCATTGAGCCCATGGTCGTTCCCAATGCATTGGCGTTTGGCGAATGGCGATCCAGTGTTGTGCTCAATGCGGGACAACTATTTGGTCGCTCCATGACGCTCGCTTTCTCAACGTTCAATTGAAGCGCTGCAACCAGTAGATAAGGAAGCAATCCAAATGAACGGCCATGTCGATCAGGAACTTTTAACATCCTTCGAGCGAACGTTTCAGGCGTCGCCGACGCATCGGGTCCATGCGCCTGGTAGGGTCAACCTTATTGGTGAGCACATCGATTACGCCGGTGGGCTCGTGATGCCTATGACGATCCAGTTAGGAACAACCGCACTCATGCGGGCCAATGGGCTATCAGAGATTCGGGTTTATTCGGAGCGCTTTAAGGAGATGGCGATCATTCGACCTCACCAAGTGGGTACTGGGGCACAAGGGCACTGGAGTGATTATGCTCGGGGGCTTTTACTTACCACCACCCACCGTAGTGTTGGGCATGGGTTCGATTTGTATGTGACGTCGAATTTGGAAATGGGTGGCCTTTCAAGCTCGGCGGCGTTTCTGGCCGTGATCGCATTAGCCAATCAATGGGTATCGGGGCCAGGTCATCACAGCCTGTCGCTTGACGATACCGAGCGCTTGGCCATCGCTTTGCAATGCCAGCAAGTAGAAAATGAATGGATTGGCATCCCTTGCGGCATTATGGACCCAGCGGCGATTCTATTGGGCGGTGTTCGCCAGCTGGACTGCCAAACGTTGAGATCGACCGCGCTGCCGAATCTCGACGAAGGCGTCAGCCTTTTACTCATGGACACCAAGGTGCCGAGAACATTGGCAGCGAGCGCCTACGAAGAACGCGTCAATGAACTGCAGGCGATCTGCGACATTGGGCAACAGGCTGGGCTAGGGCGGATACGGCATCTGGCGACACTCAGTGAACCTGATGCGGAAAGGTTAGGGCAAAGCGTTCAAAGTGATATTCTCAAGCGTCGCCTTCGCCATGTGCTCTCCGAGCAAGCGCGAGTCATCTCGGCTGCCCGCGCGCTCGCTAACCAAGACTACCCACGCCTCGGTGCGTTGATGAATCAGAGCCACTATTCGCTCCGAGACGACTATCACGCGAGTTGCAAAGAACTCGATTGGATCACAGAGGCTAGCCGAGAGGCCGTAGGGGGGCTTGGCGCGAGGTTAACCGGAGCAGGGTTCGGAGGCGCTGCCATCGCGTTGGTTAAGACGGCGGATATTTCCGATCATATGTCAGCGGTTCGCGATGCCTTCGTAGAGAAGGCGGGCTATGAACCTATATTACAGCCGTTGCGGACGAGCAGCCGAGCTGACATTCACCCCATTGATTCAAATTAGCTAACCACAAAGGCGTCTGCGCTCACATGCGCGCCCATTGGACCGGGATTGTGATCCAATCGCGCTGAGCATCCTCCAGGTAAGCAAAAGGGATCAGGAGAATCCACAATGATCACGGGCATCGGGATATCTTGTGGCTTGATATCAATCAAGCTAAGAAAATTCCATGTTCAATGCGCCCGACAAATCGGCGAGTGCTTGATCCTCGGAGAGTACCTTAATGGTCTGCATGCCGAGTGCTTTTGCAGGCTTCAAGTTAATACCCAAATCATCAATGAACAA
>CAJXDD010000005.1:0-42338 GCA_913052075.1 uncultured Gammaproteobacteria bacterium | reverse complement strand
AACCAAAAAAAAGCGAGGAAGGTTGCCCGTCCTCGCTTTTTTGAAATGGGATGTCATTTTCATACTAGCCGCGAATTGTAATTGAGGCAGGGGCAAGACGCCAGCGGAATTCGTAGTTTTGGGGCAGCGAAACCCCATTATTCCAATCTGCACCGTCGCCCTGGTCATTGGGCTCACATATTCCACTGTTTACGCCACACTCAGCTCGGTTATCGCGTATTTCTCAGCTGCACTAAACGGGCTTACTTAGGCTGCGACCATGATTTTCTGAACCTTTTCCAAGCTAGACATCCAAATTGACGACGAGATGTTCCATGCCGTAAAGGCCAGCTGTTGACTGTGCACTCAACCATTTCGCAGCAGCGACGGCACCTTGAGCAAAATTCGTCCGCTTTGAAGCACGATGCGTCAACTCCACACGCTCCCCCTCAAGGGCAAAGATCACCGAGTGCTCGCCTACAACATCGCCCCCTCGAATTGCATGCATACCAATCTCGTCCTCAGAACGAGGCCCGACCAACCCTGATCGACCATCCACTAATGAAGCCTCTTGACTAAGCTGGGCTCGAACTGCCTCGAGGAGTGACAAAGCAGTACCTGAGGGCGCGTCGACTTTGCGACGGTGATGCATTTCAACAATCTCAATATCGGCCTGATCCCCTAATGTAGCGCTTGCCAAGCCAACCAATCGAGTTAGCAGCGCGACCCCTAACGAGTAATTACTAGCTTGCATGATGGGGATATCCATCGCCTTAGCCGTAATTAAAGCCTGCTCTTCATCGGTGAACCCTGTCGTGCCAATCACCATCGGTTTTTGCGCGGTAGCGCATGCCTCTAGAAATTGGAGGCTCGCCTCGGGCGCGGAGAAGTCGATTAACACATCAAATGGCACGTTACTGAGGTCACCACGAATTTCAATGGCATCCCATCTGCCGACACCTATCATTGCTCCGGGCTCAAAAGATCCGTCTCTATCGATTAGCTGAACCGGTTTGATTGTTTCATCCTCGCCAAGAAGATGAAGAATAGCTCTTCCCATCCGCCCCTGAGCACCAGTAATTACCGCTCTTAATGGCTCTGCCATTCCGTTCATCCTTCTTGTTCCACTTCGTCGTGCCGCCGATAGGCAATGATTAACCCATGATGTGATACCAACTATGCGCCGCCACAGCGTCCGACTGTCCACTGGCCATCCGTCTCAAGTCGCGACCCTCCGCGCGAAGACCGATTAGCGGAGAATTATCCTCCAAAGGGTTCAAATTTCGCACCCAGCTCTAGCGTTGCTTACGTAAAATGGGGCGCCACAAATCGGTCTTACCTGACCTGCATTGCTGTGTGGCGCACCAGTAAGCCTTCCCGTTTCTGCTTACGGCACAATGCTTAGCGCTCGTGCTCACAATCACCAGGTGTAATAGAAGCAGGGACTAGTCTCTCAACGCGTCAATAAACCGCTTGACGCCATCCACCCAGGAACTCTGGCGAGGGCTTTGAGAGGCATCTTGATCGCCTGCGAATTCTCTCAGCAATTCCTTTTGGCGCTCGCTCAAATTAACCGGGGTCTCCACGACGATTTTGCAATATAAATCACCCAAACCGCCTCCCCTGATCTTGGACATATCAACGCCCTTGCCTCGCAAACGGAATAAACGTCCCGTTTGGGTTTCGTGAGGAACCTTGAGGTTGACCTTCCCTTCCAATGTGGGCACTTCAAGCATGCAACCGAGCGCAGCGTCAACAAAGCTGACTGGCACTTCGCTGTAGAGGTCCGCCCCATCCCGCGTAAAGATAGGGTGGTCATTCACCTGAATCTGAACATAAAGATCACCCGGGGGACCGCCATTCGGACCAGCTTCACCTTGGCCAGATAACCTGATCCTGTCACCTGTGTCCACGCCGGCTGGCACCTTAACGGAGAGCGTCTTACGTTCTTGAATACGACCTTGACCATGACACTTTACACAAGGATCGCTGATGACACGCCCCGCACCTCGGCAGCGAGGGCAAGTTTGCTGCAATGAGAAGAAACCTTGCCTTGAGGTGACCTGTCCGGACCCACCACATTGCAGACAATCCATGGGCTCGGTGCCCTTTTTCGCGCCCGACCCCAAACACTCCATACACTCCACTAGCGTGGGTATTTTTATCTTTGGGTTGGTGCCCTTGACTGCTTCCTCTAGCGTTATATCCAGAACGTATTTGAGATCGGAACCTCTTTGCACCTGCGAGCGCCCACGGCCACTACTGAATATATCTCCGAACACATCCTCGAAGATGGATCCAAAGCTACTTCCCTGGCCAAATCCGCCTCCGGCACCGCCACCCCCCTCAAATGCTGCATGACCAAACTGGTCGTACGCTGCTCGTTTTTCGTCGTCAAGCAATACCTCGGCCGCTTCACTCGCTTCTTTGAATTTCTCTTCAGCGGCTTCATCACCTGGGTTTCGATCAGGGTGGTGCTTCATAGCCAGGCGTCGATAAGCCTTTTTGATGTCCTTTTCCAACGCACCTTTCGACAGCCCTAGGACTTCATAGTAATCGCGCTTGGCCATATCTCACTTCCGTTTCCAGCAACTTGCTAGCGGTTTTTACTTGTCATCCTTCACTTCTTCGAATTCGGCATCAACCGCATCATCGTTGTCGCTGGAGGCGCCTGCTGATTCCGCATCGGGCTCCGATGCTCCACCTGCCTCCGCCTGTTTGGCATACATTTTCTGGGCAAGTGACGAAGACACCTCTGTCAGCTTCTGAGTCTTTGCTTCAATATCCTCAAGATCGCTAGTCTTTAAAGAGGTCTCTAGTGCCTCAATGGCTTCACTAATTTCTGCTTTCTCGGCATCGGTTGCCTCGTCGCCCGCTTCTGACAATGTTTTTCGAGTTGCATGGATCATCGCGTCTGCAGTGTTTCTCGCGGTCACTAGTGCTTCAAACTTTTTATCTTCATCAGCGTGAGCTTCTGCGTCACGAACCATCGATTCGATCTCGTCGTCTGACAATCCACTGCTTGCTTTGATCACAATAGATTGCTCTTTTCCCGTCGCCTTGTCTTTTGCAGACACGTTCAAAATACCGTTGGCGTCGAGATCGAAACTTACTTCAATCTGCGGCGTGCCGCGCGGGGCGGGCGGAATATCAGATAGATCGAATCGTCCAAGAGATTTATTTTGATCCGCTTGCTTGCGCTCCCCCTGTAGAACGTGAATCGTGACCGCGGGCTGGTTGTCCTCCGCGGTTGAGAAAACCTGTGACTTTCGCGTTGGGATCGTTGTGTTTTTCTCGATGAGCGCACTCATGACCCCGCCCATAGTCTCAATTCCAAGCGACAGTGGAGTCACATCAAGAAGCAACACATCTTTGACATCTCCAGCCAGCACTGCAGCCTGAATTGACGCGCCCATTGCGACCGCCTCGTCTGGATTAATATCCTTGCGCGCCTCATTGCCGAAAAATTCTTTGACTTTTTTCTGGACCAAGGGCATGCGCGTTTGGCCACCGACCAAAATGATATCGTCGATGTCAGAAATGCTCATTCCCGCGTCTTTGAGTGCAGTTCGCACGGGATCAATCGTCCGATCGACCAAGTCCTCAACCAGCGATTCCAATTTGCTCTGCGTGATTTTTAACACCAAATGTTTAGGCCCGCTTGCGTCGGCCGTGATGTAGGGCAGATTGATTTCAGTTTGCGAACTACTGGAAAGTTCGATTTTCGCTTTTTCCGCCGCCTCTTTAAGACGCTGAAGCGCTAGCGAATCTTTGCTGAGGTCAATTCCCTGGTCCTTTTTAAACTCGTCGATTAGATACTCAATCAACCTCATGTCAAAGTCTTCACCACCGAGGAAGGTATCTCCATTAGTCGATAGCACCTCGAACTGTTTTTCCCCATCCACATCGGCAATTTCAATGACTGATATGTCAAAGGTGCCCCCACCGAGGTCATAGACCGCAATCGTTGAGTCCCCTGTAGCTTTATCCATACCGTAAGCGAGCGCTGCCGCAGTAGGCTCATTGATGATCCTCTTGACGTCCAGGCCAGCAATACGACCCGCATCCTTCGTTGCCTGTCGTTGCGAATCGTTGAAATAAGCCGGCACAGTGATAACCGCCTCGGTCACTTCTTCGCCCAAGAAATCTTCAGCGGTTTTTTTCATTTTCTTGAGCACTTGGGCTGATATCTGAGGTGGTGCCATTTTTTGATCACTGACGTTAACCCAAGCATCCCCGTTGTCGGCCTTCACGATCTCATACGGAACCATTTTGATATCACGCTGGACAACATCATCGCCAAACTGTCGACCGATTAAACGCTTGATAGCAAACAATGTATTCTGTGGATTTGTGACCGCCTGCCTTTTTGCAGCTTGACCGACCAGGACCTCATCGTCGGCATAAGCCACCACTGATGGTGTGGTTCGATCTCCCTCAGAGTTCTCAATAATCTTTGTGTTGCTGCCGTCGAGGACGGCGACACAAGAATTCGTTGTCCCTAAATCAATTCCAATTACTTTTGCCATGTTTTCCTCTCTTCCAAGCGTCGTCTTAATTGACGCTCTCTGATTTCGTTATGTGGTCACTAAATCATTAGTTTCAAGCTGCAAATATCGAGCTATGAAGGCGCTTTTGAAACCATAACCTTTGCTGGCCGCACCAGCCGCTCATTCAGACGATATCCTTTCTGGATCACGGTCATGACCGAGTTAGGCTCAAGATCAGGGTTCTCAATCATTGAGAGCGCCTCATGAAGATTCGGATCGAAAGGCTCGCCCTCGGGGTCAAGCGCCTCAATCCCCTCTCTAGTAAGCACGTCGACAAACAACTTGCTACAGAGTTTGATCCCCTCTAACTGCGGATCGCCCTCATTTTGTCCTGCCGCCTCGCTTGCCTCGATGGCCTTCTCCAAACTATCAAGGACCGGTAGCAGATTTTGTAAAAGCCGTTCTGAGCCAAATTTATGAGCGTTCTGAACGTCTCGCTCTGCACGGCGCCGAAGATTCTGCATCTCCGCCTCAGCTCGGAGAGCAAGATCTTTGTATTTCTCTACCTCTGCTTCGAGCTGGGCAAGCTGATCGACTTCTGATACCTCTTCAGACGCACTATCGTTCTCAGTCTCGGCCTCATCTACGACCGGCGAATCTGTGGATTGGTCATCCGCGTTCTCA
This sequence comes from uncultured Gammaproteobacteria bacterium, assembly GCA_913052075.1. GTDB lineage: Bacteria > Pseudomonadota > Gammaproteobacteria > Pseudomonadales > Azotimanducaceae > UBA9926. The sequence goes on along the minus strand of CAJXDD010000005.1, from coordinate 37,185 downwards.
GCCTTGTTTTCCGCACTCATTTCCTTTGGGTCATCATTCGTTTGATCATTCATCCCGCTACTTCCTACCGTAACCTCGGTACTATGGGGCTGATTGGGCGCTTTTCAAGGGGCTAAAACCCGTACTAAAGAGATGATTTAGGCCGCCTGCACGCTCACATCCAGTTTCCTCGCTTGTTTTTTGACCCAGAGCCAGAGCTACCCTGCTCGCTAGCCTCACCGTTTAGATACTGTCTAAGTTCCTCATTCTCCGAGGCCAATGAACATGGCAGAACTCGAGCATCCGGTTCTCAATCAATGACTGAAAGCGACGTCAAATCAGCACCGGAGGTCCTGACTTCCTGATGCGGAACTAATCTAGACGAACGCATTCGTACTCAGCAGCGTAGTTGCTGCCTGGCGTGTTAGAAAAAGGATAATTACCGCTGACTCAAAGCGTTGCTCAGTGAATGAGCCGTCGATCGCACTAAAGGAATGACTCGATTATAAGGGATCCTTGTAGGCCCAATCACTGCGAGGGCTCCCACCCATTCGCCATTCATATGATACGGAGATGCGATAACCGAGCATTCCTCGAGCGACGCCGCACCTCCCTCAGACCCAATAAAAAGCTTCACTCCATTCGCATCGAGACAATGGTCTAACAGCGATACTAACTCTTCTTTCAGCGACAATGCGCGGTACAGAGTTTGGAGTTCTTCCAACGGTTCGGATTCCATGGCGTTGAGTAGCCGATCTTGTCCCGAGACGAGGACATCTTCTTCCTGATCCCGAAAAAAGAGTTCCGCCATTTCAAGTGTTGTCCTTTCAAGCGCGTCGATTTGTCTTCGGTCACCCCACATGGATCGCCGAATCCGCTTTCTGATCCAACCCAGAGAGTGGCCTGAATAATGCGTGTTGATAAAGTTAGAGGATTCCTTGAGCCGGGAACTCGAGAGCGTCGTGCTCATAGGCAGTACTCGATGCTCAACTTCCTGATCATTGAATACGATAATCGCTAGCACGCGCTGATCCGCAAGTGGCAGGAAATCAATTTGCCTTAAGACCGCTCGCGTCGCTTTGGGTTTGGTTGCCAGGCTCGCAAGATTGGTAATGTCAGCAAGAAAACCTGAAGCGTGATGCACCCATTGATTAACGCTCTGATCCCGATCAAATCGGCTCGTTAGACCTGACACCTCGAATTCAGAAGCACTATCAGTCATTGACAATTGATCGACGAAATAGCGATACGCCTGATCAGTTGGCACTCGGCCCGCTGATGTATGAGGCGACTTTAGATAGCCTTGCTCTTCCAGTTCAGCCATCACTGTCCGGATCGACGCCGAACTGAGCTGTAGGTCCTTCCGCTCAGAAAGCCGCTTTGATGCTACAGGCTGTCCTAAGCTGATGTATTCCTCGACGGTCGCTTGCAGCACCAGCCTCGCGCGATGTGAGTTTGGGCTTACCATTACCGTTGAATAATCGAGGTCCATTCTTAGAAATATAGCCTGTCCTTAATCCTGAAAAAAGCACACTCTCAATCTTGGTTAGAGGGTAATATTTGGGCTTACCAGCCATTCGATTGAAGCGTTTACAGGACCATGTTGCTCTCTCTCCATCTCAAAAATCTAGCAATTGTTGATAGCGCTGACCTTGACTTCAAACCAGGAATGACTGCGATCACCGGTGAAACCGGGGTGGGCAAATCTATTTTGATTGACGGGCTCTCCCTTGTGCTCGGTGGCCGCGCAGATTCTGGGATGGTTGGGGCAGGTGGCGACCGCGCCGAAATCATTGCCGAATTCATTTTGACAAACGCCGAGGAGGCAAATGCCTGGTTGAGAGAGCGATCACTAGATTCAGAAGAGCAATCAGTCCTTATTCGTCGCGTTCTAAGCTCCGAAGGTCGATCGCGCAACTTCATCAATGGGACTGCGGTAACAGTGGGCGAGCTCAAAAACTTAGCCGCTTATCTAGTAGATATCCATGCACAACATGAGCATCACCAATTAGGGCAGCGAGCGGAACAGCTCGCGATCTTCGACGCATTTGCGAGTGTGGAGCAGGAAGTCTCCGATTTACGACTTTGTTATGGCCGCTGGCGCGCAGTGCAGGCTGAAATCGAGACGCTCGAAGCCAGCTCAGCTGCACGCCTCAAAGAGCAACAATTGCTGGACTATCAACTCAATGAATTTGATGCCCTTGCGCTCACGGACGGTGAATACCTGACGCTGACCGAGCAGCATCAACAACTGAGTCACGCCGATGAAACTCAGCAAATTCTCGGTCGCCAGATCAGGCAGCTAGTGCAGGCCGAAGAGAGCGTGACTGACCAACTGAGGAAGTCAGTCAGTGCGCTCACTGAAATTAAGGACCAGAACGTTGTTGCGCTAGTAGCGCCCATCGAGAGCGCTCTGATTCAAATTGAGGAAACGGCCAAAGATCTTCAACGTTATGGTGAGGGCATAGAGAATCAGCCGGAAGTGCTCAGTCAGATCGAATCAAGGATCGAACGCGTCGTTGACCTTGCTAGAAAACATCACTGCAAGCCCGAGGATCTGCACTTGACCTGGGAATCTCTTAGAACCCAGCGTGCTGAGCTTGTCCAAGCAGACGAAAGTCTAGATTCCCTATCCGCAGAGCTGGCCAACATTCAACTAAAATGGCAAACGCTCGCCAACTCCATCAGCGCCAAGCGTCGCGAGACAACTCTCTCGTTTGAGACGCTGATTAATGGTCATCTTAGGTCACTTGGAATGCAAGAGGCGAGGCTCCAGGTGCTGCTAGCCCCTTTAGAAGAGATGAACCCCACTGGGCTTGAGACTCTCGAATTTCAAATCAGTACTAACAAAGGCCAGCCCTTTGGGGCAATCCATAAGATTGCCTCAGGCGGCGAACTATCCAGGATCAGTCTAGCCATTCAGGTAGCCAGGATTAGCGATGAGGCACGCAGGACGCTGATATTTGATGAAGTCGACGTCGGCATAGGTGGAAGTGTAGCAGAGACGGTTGGCCAGCTTTTAGCTGCGCTGGGCCAGCAGCATCAAATTCTCTGTGTGACCCACCTTGGGCAAGTCGCTGCTCAGGCAGATCACCATCTCAAAGTGTTGAAGTCGGGCGATCCTGTGTCGACATCAATATCGACGTTGACCGATGACACGCGAATCGAAGAGATCGCTAGAATGGCGGGGGGAGCTGCCGTGACCGATGCTAGCCGGGCTTTAGCGAAGGAGATGTTGAGTGATCGCCTGAAACGACAACCTGCCAACAGTTGAGAGCAGAGAATTTCAGCGATGGATGATTCATCGAGAGGGACGTCAGCAGAAGCAAACTGTGAACGAATTAGCGGCAGGCAGGACACAAGCCATACATATTTAAATCATGATCGGTGAGCTCGAACCCCAGTGTTTCCGCGATCATCTTCTGGCGTCGTTCGATTTCGACATCATTAAATTCTTCGACCTTTCCACACTTTACGCAAACAATATGATCGTGATGCTGATCGGGTGACAATTCAAAAACAGAGTGTCCTCCCTCAAAGTGGTGACGTGCAACAAGACCAGCATCCTCGAACTGGGTCAGCACACGATAGACCGTCGCTAGCCCAATTTCCTCGCCATTCTCCAAAAGTAACTTATAAACATCTTCTGCGCTCACGTGTCGTACCGAAGTCGACTCCAGGAGCTGAAGAATCTTTAACCGTGGGGCTGTGATCTTGAGTCCAGCGTCTTTCAATCCTTGCTCTTCCGACATCGCTCTATCCGTACTCGTAGGTCTGGAAAATTATACGGTACAATGCGACCTCCTTGGAAAGCGCAGCGAAACATCCCATGAGCCGATCAGCACTCACTCAATGTTTTTACCCGTTTGGGCTTGCCGTCATGCTTGCGCTATCAGCCTGCGGTTCACTAGAGTTCCCAGGCGTCTATAAATTGACTATCCAGCAGGGCAACATTGTCTCTCAAGAGATGATCGATCGATTAAAGCCGGGAATGACACGCAGTCAAGTCCAGTTCGTTTTAGGAAACCCAGTATTGGCTGACTCTTTCGAAAGAGATCGCTGGAATTACGTGTATACGATTGACATTCCTGGCCAAGCAATCATCGAGCGAGAACTAATTATCGTGTTCGAAAATGATCGCCTACTTAGATTTGAAGGTGACTACACTCCGTCAGAAAACAAGGTTGATACCAGTGAGAGCTAGTTCTTTTTCGCTCTGGCACGACGCGCCTCTTTAGGATCGAACCTTAGGCAACGATAAAACTCTATTCGATCTCCTGTTCGCACCACATAATCAAGCGCTTTTCGCTCCCCCCACACACCCACTGCTGCGCCACGCAATTCCCTCGGGACTACGCCTTTTTTAACCCCGTCCTCTACAATGTCTCGTATTGTTGCACCTTCGGCTGCTATCCAGTCAATTTCCCGTTGATCAGATGGCGTCGCTATAGCGATCGATACTTCAACCTTACCCATAGCGTTTTGCAATCTCGCTGGAAAATGCATCGACCATAGTGTCTGCAGCTACTGAGAATAGACGCCCGAAGGTTTGGTCCAAGATCCTGCCCTTTAATTCAAACGAAAGTTTCAGACTGACCTTCACGCCATCAACGCCCAAAGGTTCGAAATGCCACCCGCCTTCGAGGCTATTAAACGGGCCATCGACCAGATTCATGGTCATCCATGAGGACGGTTCCAAGTGGTTCTCGGTGACGAATGACTGGCGAATCCCTGATTTTGCAAGCGTCAGCTTACCGACGAGCCGGTTACCCTCAATTGAGATGACTTGACTCTCAGCACACCATGGCAAGAAGGTTGAATAAGATTCGACATCAGCTACTACCGAAAAGGCTTGCTCAGCAGAGAAAGGAATTAGCGCGCTCCGCGCCACTTCGCGCACCGAAACGGCCTAAAGCCAAGCGAGAACGGTCACCGCAAAGACCATCATCACCCCTAGCGGGGCTACGACTCGCGCGAGCCACAACCACAGCCCAAGATAAGCGGAGTCTTCTTTTAATTGTTCCTGCAAGATAGTCTTGTTCAGTAACCAACTAGAAAAGAGCGCAATTAAAATCCCGCCAACAGGTAACAAAACATTGTTCGAGATTTGGTCCATTACATCAAAAAAATTCCAGCCGTTAGGAAGAGTGAATTCTTTCCCTACATTGAAGGAAGCGGCACTACCAAGCCCCACCAACCATGCAATAGTGCCCACTAAACTGGCAGCTTTCGCTCGCGTGAGACTCAGTCTTTCGCCTACCCACGCAACTGCCGGCTCGAGCAAAGAGATCGACGAAGTAACGGCGGCAAAAGTAACCAACACGAAAAACAGCGTTCCGAAAACCTGACCACCAGCCATCTGCCCAAACGCAATTGGCAAAGTGATAAACATCAAACCAGGCCCTGCACCACTCTCTAGTCCGTTAGCGAAAACGAGCGGGAAGATTACAAGTCCCGACATTAACGCTACTGATGTGTCCAGAATCGCAATGGTAGTTGCCGTACCAACAACAGAGGACCCCGATGGCATGTAGGCACCGTATGCCATGATCGCTCCCATTCCCAAGCTCAGAGTGAAAAAGGCTTGCCCCATTGCGGTAATCACACTCTCGCCACTGAAACTCTCCCAGTCTGGCGAAAACATAAAAGCAAGACCCTCAAGAAAATGCCCTGTGGTCAAAGCTGAATAGGCAACTAAGGTCACAAGGAGAAGGAACAAAAGAGGCATTAAGTATCTGACAGTATTTTCAAGCCCTTGGCTTACTCCTCGAGCAGTGATTGCAATCGTGATTGCCATAAAGATCGTTTGCCAGCCGATAACACGAACTGGGTCACCGATAAATTCATTAAATACATCGCTAGCAGAGCCGCCACTAATTCCTACGAAGTCGCCCGCAGCAGTGCTGCCTACATAGGCCATTGCCCAACCAGCAATTACTCCATAGAAGGACAAGATCATGAATCCAGCCAATGCACCCATCCAACCAATTACTTGCCAGAACCGACTAGCGCCGGAATGATCGGCAAGCTTTCTCATAGTTGAGATTGGGTTTTGGCGGCCCGCCCGACCCATCAAAATTTCAGCGATGAGTATCGGCAAACCGATGAGTGCTATGCACGCGAGATAAACTAAAACAAAAACACCGCCACCATTTTCGCCAGCGAGGTAAGGAAAACGCCAGATATTGCCAAGCCCTACCGCTGACCCAGCCGCGGCAAGAATAAACATAAGGCGCGACGACCACATTGCATTAGTAGGTGAGGACTGGCCAGCCATAATATCTACCTTATTTACTCGTAACGATTGTCACTGTTTTGCTTTTCGTCCACAAGTCGCTGAGAAGAGCGTAAACTAATCAAGTCCTTTTTCAGTCTTGCTACCGATGCCATCTAAATCATCACCCGGCAATATCGCGTCAAACAAACGAGCACGCTTCGAGTACCATCTCCACGATGAATTTGAGGCAGGTCTGCAGCTAGCAGGCTGGGAAGTTAAAGCGCTGCGAGCAGGGCGTGTCCAGCTGACAGATTCCTTCGTCACACTACATAGGGGAGAGGCCTATCTACATGGATGCAATATAAATCCGCTTCTCTCCGCTTCAAGTCACGTAGTCGCTGAGCCAAAGAGGGTAAGAAAATTACTTTTGCACAGGAAAGAGCTGGCCAGATTAGTCGGTGGAGTCAACCAAAAAGGCTACACGTGTGCCGCACTGTCTTTGTACTGGAAAGGACCATGGGTGAAGTGCAAGATAGCGTTAGCATCTGGAAAAAAAGCGCACGATAAGCGAGCGTCCATAAAAGATCGAGAGTGGGCACGAGATAAGGCTAGGGTAATGAAAGATAGCCGAGCGCCTTAGAGCCAACACTTTCATCAGCCCCTTGCACTCATAATGTTCCGCACCCATCAACGGATTCCTTTTCTCCTGTTATCCGACCCTGTTCGTGATTTTCGCTCTCAGATCTTGAAGTCAACCCTGTGTTTTGGCTCCCAACGACTCGGTTTTCGCCGAGGGCGGTGGCTAGAACTCCACCCATTAGGCCCGTCAAACCGTTACTTTTCAGTTTCTTACTCTCCACATCGAGTTGGGTAGATCCTGATTGGCACTCCACAAATTCGTCGTAACTGATTGCCGCGTCACGTAATGCTTGATCCTCAATCGGATGCATGACGCAGGCTGCAACAAGCGCGCTAATCAACGTCAAATTAGAAACACGAAGGAGCCCTCTGAGCATCGACTTTATTTATTCTATTCAACTAATACGCTGAATTTTAGATGGGCACAGCTGAACACAGGATTAATGCAAACATTTTGGATAACGAAACCCAAAAAAAAGCGGCCCGAAGGCCGCTTTTTCCGATCATTACCTGAACTTACATTAGCGGGTTCATCGCCACCGTAAACTCAAGACCTAACAGCCGTGGAAGCGTAGTACCAGCTGACTGTCGGAACATCTCTTCTTCACCATGACGGAGTACCTGAAGTACACCAACGTCATCGAGCACATTGTTGATAAAGCCGGTAACCATCATCCTGCCATCTGCTGACGTCCAAGAGGCTCTTACATCAAGCCTCCCGTAAGAATCTGCCATTTCATCTTCGTTTTGGAAAGGCGAATAGTAGACCTTATCAATCCAGGAGTAGGCCGAAGAAATAGTCAAGTTTGCACCACTATCCAATGGCATGACATATGATGCCCAACCATTGAACTTTGACTCAGGTACCTGAAGCAACTGATTGCCATTCACATTCTGCAAAGCAGTCGTCGCACCAAAGAGCGATGAAGGACGATCAAACCCTGCCGGATCGAGCATAAAGAGATCTTCTGAATACTCGTTTGGCGTATAGCTCAGACTACCACCGACCGTTAACCGATCTGTTGCAAGCCACGTTAGTTCCGCTTCGATGCCTTTGATTTCGGCCCCTGGTGCCGGTAATACCGAGGTTGATGTACCGAAGAATTCGTTCACTTCAGTTGCGACCGTATGAATGTTTTCGTAGTCATAGAAGTAGAACGAACCATTCAACTGGAGGGAGTTATCAAGCCATTGAGTCTTGTATCCTAACTCGTAAGCAATAAGCTCTTCCGGGTCGTAGGTTGGCGTCTTACTAAAGAACACGAGGTTGTATCCTCCAGCTCGGTGACCCGTTGTGGCTGACAAGTAAAGCATCACGTTATCGTTCATATCGTAGTCAAGATTCAAACGAAATGTGGTTTTTGTGTCCTTCCGCTCAAAAGGTCGATACAAGCTGACCGCTATGGGAATACCGCCATTCACAGCAAGCGGTGTCGGAGTGGGCTGACCATATTCGTTTAGCACCAGCCCAAAAGGGTTACCCGCTTCCGCTGCTTCCGCAGATTGCACGAAGCCACCGTTCGCTACACTGATTCCGAATGCACCGCCCCAGAATGCGATCAATCCACCCAAATCGCTTTCCGTGTATCGGAACAGGTTTTCTTCCGCAATCAGTTTGTCTTCTGCGTAGCGTAACCCCATGGTCAATGCAAATTTATCGCTAATGTCCCAAACTGCTTGAGTATACGCCGCGAACGCCTCTCGCTTTGTCTGAGTGTGGTAAAGCAAATCACTACCAAGAGTGTTGGGGCCCCATTGCACATCAAGGTCGGGGTTGCTTCCATCATCACCAGCCCAAACGCCGATCTGAAGATTACGACTTGGATTTTCTGTGGCCGTTGCGCCAGCATCAGCATTTTCAACCGAATCGTTTCGATTACACCCAAATCGATCATCCCCTATACAAGAATCTCGCGCAGAGTGCAGAGTAACCGGACCAGGAACTGAGATTCCCAGAGCGGCCATCATGTTGTAAATCGAAATTCCAGTGAAGAGTGGAGTCAATGCCTCACCGGCTCCCAGCGCATTTGAAAGTGCTGAATCCAGGCCATCCCCGAGAACAGTGTTATCAACGTAGGCATTCTGGAAACGAGCTTCGCCGACGGAAGAGTAGAAATCTCCCCGCTGATCGATTTGCGCATCATAAAAGAAAATGCCAGACGTCACTGTGAAGTTGTCAGAGATATCCATAAAGGCCACGAGTTCGTGCGACTCATAGGCGGCCTCATGGTTCACGTAAAACTGCCGATCAATGACCGGGCTGTTGGTGTTGTCGTCATCGGTTGTACGACGATACATCAGCTCGTTGTGACCAAAAATGTACTTAAGCTCAATGTTATCGGTTAACTGATAAGTGAGATTTAGCTGAGTCGTGTTGGCTTCGAATTCCTCTCGGTTTAGCCCGCTAGTGGAAGCACACAGGTCGTCCCCACCAATCTCCCCCGTAAACACACAGTTGTTAAGGATAGCAGCGGAAGCATCAGACGTGACACCGAAACCGTTCATCATGGAAGCAGCATTTCGAAATCCATCAAACTCACCATAATCCATACCCAAGCGATTGTTCTGTGCTACAACAGATTCCCCAGTATCGGGGTTGGTAAAGTTGTATGTGGGCATATTTGGAACTAGAAAGTCGCTGGCAAGTGGATTCGTCTGCGTTGGATCTATCGCTCGGTAGCCAGGCACATGCGCCCAAGTGTTACGAACAGGAGAGTCCTCTTCATTTAGGACCACAAGGCCGCCACCATTTGCGCCGCCAAATGGCCGATCCGTACGCATTCCATTATGACGAATATTTAACGAAACCCTGTCATTAGGATCCCATTGGATCTGGCCATTGTAATTCCTCGTTCCAAGGCCATCTAAATCGTCACCAGTGCCGACTTCTTTTACGACACCGTCTCTGTTGCGCACATTAAAATTAAATCGCGTGGCAAGAGTCTCTGTCATGGGAAGGTTTAGCATCCCGTAATATTCGTGCTGTCCCATGTCACCGAAAATCGATCGGACTGCCCAATCAACCTCGTCAACTTGTGGCGCCTTCCAAATCATATTGATCGCACCGCCAACTGCATTTCTGCCGTACAGGGTGCCTTGTGGGCCTCGTAGAACTTCAATTCGGTCCACATCCCAGAAAGTTTGCGCGGTAGCTGTTAGCAAATCCTCTGAGTAAACCCCGTTCATGTAGGTAGCAACCCCCGGGTCACCGCCCAAAGCGCGGAAATTCCTTCCAACGGCGCGGATAGTAGCGTCGTATGGTTGGATCGTGGTTGCTGGCACGAAGTTCTGGAGGTCTTCCTGGTTACGAATACCAAAATCATCCATGAACTCAGTTGTAAATGCCGTAATGGACATCGAAGTGTCCTGGATCGACGCTTCACGCTTCTCAGCGGTAACGATTACTTCTTCAATCTGGCGACCAGACGATTCCGCAAACGTGATCGAAACAGGCACGAGTGCAAGCGACAGGGTCGCTGCAGCAATTGCTTTGCGATTCAAACGCATGTTTATCCCCTCATTTAATACAACACACTGCCAAATCCCCTTTGGCACCATCTTCTTTTAACGAACCTCTCGGCAAATGTAAACACTTGCGAACGCCTTAAGGTCAGGCGGTTTTCGCTTTTTTTGGGCGGGTTTGGGCTACGTGCCTAGCCACTTCTAAACCCTTTCAATAATGATTGCTGGAGCCATACCACCGCCAGTACACATCGTAATGAGCCCTGTGTTGAGGTCTCGCCTTTCAAGCTCATCCAGCACGGTACCAATTAACATTGAACCAGTAGCTGCGATGGGGTGACCAAGAGCCATCGCGCCTCCGTTAACATTGACCTTCGCTGGATCCAGTTCCAAATCGCGAATGAACTTCGCCGCCACCACAGCAAAAGCCTCATTCACCTCGAAGAGATCAATATCATCGAGCGTCATACCCGCTCGCTCCAATACTTTTCGTGCAGCTGGGACAGGCTCGTTAAGCATCAGAGTTGGATCTCCGCCCACAGTTGCCATAGCCTTAATTCTGGCCCTAGGTTTCCAACCAACGCTGTCTGCATAGTCTTTTGTTGACATGATCAGCGCAGCAGCGCCGTCAACAACGCCGGAGCTATTCCCGGCATGATGGACATGATTAATTTTGAGATCTGGGTATTTCCTCTTCACCAGTTGATCAAACGTCTCTCCGCTATTGTCAATTGGAGCATCCATAAATAGATTGAATACTGTGTTCAGCTCAGCGAGTGACTCCATTGTTGTACCAGGGCGAGGAAACTCCTCTCGATCGAGGGCAAGCGAACCGTCGTCGTTGTACACGGGTATGACGCTTTTCTCAAAGTACCCTTTGGCCACAGCATTCTGTGCTCGGTTCTGACTCTCTACTGCCAAGGCATCGAGCTCATCCCTCGTAAATCCATCAAGCGTTGCAATCATATCTGCGCAGATCCCTTGATGCGGCTGAGGATGAAGATCCCGCAAGTGAAGATTACCGCCATCAACGGTTCGATTATTTGTTGGATTACTAAGCGTAGCTGTATACGACATCATTTCGACGCCTCCCGCTACACACAGATCATCCATTCCGCTCATGATATTAGCTGCGGCTATGTTTACGGAGGTAATCCCTGAACCACAGAATCTATCTAACGTAGTAGCGCACGCCTTCGTACTCCATCCAGCGTCCAGTGCCGCCATCCTACCCACACAGGCGCCTTGGTTACCCACTTGAGAACTACAACCCACGACCACATCATCAATGTGGTCTGTGTCTAATTCATTTCGATCACCAATGGCTTCAAAAACCTTTGCTAAAAGGCGGCCAGAGTGAAAGTGGGACAAAGCTCCACGACCTGCCTTACCTATTCCCCTTGGCGTTCTCGCCGCATCTATAATGTAAGCATCGGCCATGTTGGTCTCCTTTGTTTATTGATGCTGCGCTCGCACAGCAGCTGATCGAATACTCTTATTGCTTAAAAACCACGAGCGCTCGACTATAACTTGATGATCAAACCGTTGTCATGCCTGGTCAATAGAGCAAGAAAAATTCTAATGAAAGCCCACAAGGACCCAACTTTGACGGTTGGTCTAGAAACTGCCCAATGTTCGTGGACTGGTAACAATTAAATGCTGAACAGAAGATGTCCGGAGCTCTCGCGTGAACCCGATTATACCTCGCCTTTTGCCGATCAAATTCACGCGCCCGCAATTCCAGCGCCGCGGCATCCTACTCCGAGTAATTGTCTCAACCGAATTTGTCTAGCCATCAACGGCGAGCTTAATCTTGGTCCGGAACCCAATTACCGTGAAAACCTGCTGGCACCCGAACTGGAAGCTCGATCACAGCGGCAGGCTCTCCTTCAATATCCTGAGAATTCAGAATGAGGACCTCGCTTTTATCTCGTTCTGGTTGGTAAACATAGGACAACACCCAGCCATCGTCCTCGTCAATACCATCAGGATTTGAAACAAAGACTGGCTCGCTGGCCTGCCCGCCCTCAAGGTCACGATACTGTGATGTGCCTTTCTCTAAGTCATACTTAATGAGCCCTGCACCGAAAGGTGCGCCTTTGGCAAAAGCAGCACAGTATCCAAATTGATGCTTAATCCCCACAACATTGTCAGCTACTCTCGGAAAATCCACCATCCGGTCATCTAGCTGGACTTCCTCAACACGTCCCTCAACCGTCTTTATGGTCCATCGGGTCAGCTTAGGCTCTGAGGAGGAACCCGGCTTCATAGTGTCATCCATACGACATACGTCCAGTATCAAATCTGATCCAGATTCGTAAGCATTCAAGGGATGGAACACATAGCAAGGGTCGATCTCATACCAAGTCACATCGGCGTTAGTCCCATTTCTTGGCATCACACCCAAACGCGCGCCATAAGATTCATCCCAGACAATTGGAAGGCCGTTTTCAGCCATGCCTTCAAAATTCCACACGGCGGGCAGGTCCATGAAAATGACATAGTTCCTAGTCACATTGAAGTCATGAACCATCGTGGCACCAGGTACTTCGATTTCTTCCTCCTGAACTAAGTGACCCTCCTTTGAAACTCGGTAATAGGTCAAATAAGGCGGTGCCATACCATAGCCAAACGCCAACAACTCACCTGTCTGGGAACATATCTTAGGGTGCGCTGTCATCGGTCCCTTAAGCTTCCCACCGTAATTATGCGGACCAACAGTTTCGAGGTCCCTAGACAGTTCAAAAGGCCAATGACCCTCTTCTAACGCCAAGATCTTTCCAGCATGTTTAATCACATGGGTGTTGGCGGCTGACATGGACATATCACCCAGCCCGGACATGATGTCAGCATCGGGATTGAGGTAAAGCGGTGTTTTCACGTAACGGTTGCGATACCAGTTAGCCGATCCGTCAGCGATTTCGACGCCATGCAACATCCCGTTGCCGAGGAACCAGTGGAGCGACTCTCCAGTCTGCGGATTGGCCCCATTTCTCAAGAGACGTCCGTTCAAAGCGCTCGGAATCGTTCCACGTACTGATAGATTCTCGGCTGTGGTTTCCTCAAAAACAGGCGCAAAATTGTCCTTCAACCAAAACGGCGTATTCTCAACTTCTGCTTGACTCATCGCTCTCCCCTACTCTTTCCCTTGTCGGTGTTTTGACCAACCCCTTTAGGAGCTTGCAATGAATTTGCGCACTTTTAAAGTGATAAAGAAATCGATGACAGATGGAGCGGAAAGCGAACACGCATTTGCCCTTGCTTGCTCGAACCCATAGGAGAGCGACTGGGCAATAGGGTCCCTTGATTAGTTTCGCTAACCCTTGACCAATTCAAATTGAATCAATGCATTTTTCGATAACGTAAACGGGCGCTGCAGGAACTAGGTTTCCACCCTATAATGCTTGCGAAACCGCCCACCGCAAGCAGTGATTTTGCTCGCTATTTCATCACCAAAGATCTAATACATATTCTCCGTTACGGACTAATAGAAGGGAAAAACCGTGGGTTATGTTGAGGCAATTATCTTAGGCATAGTCCAAGGCCTGACTGAATTTCTTCCTGTGAGCAGCAGCGGGCATCTCGAGCTTGGTAAGGTGCTGCTTGGAGATAACAGCCTACCCAAAGAAAGCATGCTATTTACGGTTGTCGTTCATTTTGCGACTGCGCTTAGCACGCTCGTGGTCTTCCGACGTCAAGTGTTTGAGATATGTGTTGGTTTATTTTCGCGCGAGAGCCAAGGCAGCTGGTCTTTCACAGGCAAAATCATTTTAAGCATGGTTCCTGCTGCACTGATAGGGGTTTTTCTAGCGGATGAGCTAGAAAGCTTATTTGACCGCCAAATCCTTTTGGTTGGAGGAATGCTTTTAGTGACTGGGGTGCTCTTAATCGCGGCAGACCGCCCCCTTGACCAGGGTCGGACCATTTCGACCCGAGACGCCTTTACCATCGGCCTAGCGCAAGCATTTGCAATTCTACCCGGCATTTCAAGATCTGGCGCGACGATCTCTTGCTCTGTTCTTCTTGGCGTCCGCCGCCAAGAAGCCGCAGAGTTCTCCTTCTTGATGGTCGTTCCACTAATACTGGGGAAAATCGCAAAGGATCTTTTCGATGGAGCGCTCCACCTATCGTCGGACCAGTTGGGAATACTTTTAGCAGGATTCATCGCCGCTTTCGTGAGCGGCCTACTGGCATGCCAATGGATGATCAGTCTCGTTCGAAATTCCAAGCTAAAGTATTTTGCATACTACTGCTTCGCAGTTGGATTAATGGCTATCATCTATCACTTCACATTAACCGACGTCTAAACGAAAACGCCACATCGCAACATAGGTCCGATTTCTTGCACAGCTAGAAACTAGCGGTGAAAGCAACCCGGACATTGAACGGCGGTGCTACTGTTATCTGGTGGGTGCTATGTGAGCTCGGGAAATACAATTCATCCGTCAAGTTCTCCATTCTCAACTGAATAGAAGAACTGTTGGACCATTGATAGTTGACTGTCGCGTCCATTCTCGTGTAGCCCGGCAACAGGGCCGAATTATTATTGTTAACAAAGCTATCGCTCTGGTAGGTCAACCCGTAACCGACTGATAAGCGATCGTTTAGGTCGAATTCGGTCCAGACCGACGCCATTCGCTCGGGCAGCTCTCTAGGCTTTAATCCAGTCGCTCCATTTCGGTTAACTTGCTCGCCATCCAAGGTGCTCACGCCAGCATAAACTGACCAACGATCATTGATCGCTCCAGATAGTTGGGCTTCAAACCCGGAGATCTCCGAATCGATAACATCGAGTGTCGCAGGGTCGTTATCGGCAACCTGGGGCGAACTTTTCTCTATTTCAAAAAACGCCGCAGTAAAGCTCAGGTTTTCTGCTATGTCCCACTTCAATCCTACTTCAACGTTACGGAAAGTATCTGGGTCGAGTCGATCCTTGTCGCCATTGATATTGGCATACTGCTCACCACTTCTGGGCAAGAAAGTCTCAGATAAACTTCCGTACAAAGACGTATTCTCGGACCATTTGTAGATCAGTCCGAAGCGCGGAGAGACCTCGCGGTCTTGCCTGGTTCTAAGGTCATCTGCGGGCACATTGATCACTTCGATATCAAACTGGTCAAACCGCAGCCCTACAACCGCAGAAAGCCGCTCATTCAGTTCTATTTCATCCTGCAAAAAGGCTGAAACAACATCGACGGTTACCCGCGTGTCATCGTTTAGATCGATCGAGAAGTCGTTCGACACACTTAGACCCTCAGCGTTAATACCAATACCCGCACCTAGACCGAGCGGCCTAGAAACGGTGAATGTCTCCTTGTCACTTAATGAGGTGGACCAAAAAGCATTGAACCGATCCTGATCTGAAGATGTGCTGATATATTCCAAACCAGCCAAAATAGTGTGATGAGTAGTCCCAGCCTCGAACTCTGTAATCAGAGTGGCTGCCAAATTTGCATTCTCTCGATCTGTCGAATCAACGTAACCATCAAGAATGACTCGTTCCGGTGCGGCGATCTGGTCATAAGCTGCCACATAGAGATTGTTATATGCTTTTGAAAAATCATTGATAGAGGCAATGAAATTCATTTTCGTGCTATCGGTAAACCATGACTCTGCTTGAACCGAAAACATGTGAGCCTCGAGAGTAGACCTATTTGAATTCGCGTCTGCAAACACATAGTCGCTCAACTCTTCTACTGGTCTGCCATCTGAACCAGTTGGAATTCCGCGATCGATAAATCTCTCATTGTTGACGTATTCATAACGGACATCCAAATTGAATCGCTCCGATAGTTCGATCCGAAGAGAAGGATTAAATCCAGTGCGATTACCGTCGTAATGATCTCGGTGATTATCAAGCTTCTCAGACATTGCGTTTAGTCTGAGCCCGATATTGCTGCTAATACCAAAATTAACATCTAACTGCCCGCCAATTTCACCAAGCCTATCGCCATACACCAAAACTGATTTAAAACGCTCCGCTGGAGCCGCTTTTTTGGTAACACGATTAACGACCCCTCCGGCGCCCCCACGACCAAAAAGAAGGGCGTTCGGCCCTCTCAGCACCTCAACCTGATCAAGATTGTAGAGGGAGCGATAATACTGGGAGTCATCCCGTACCCCATCAATGAAAAAATCAGCTGTCGATCTAACACCCCTAAAAACCACCGCGTCCCGATGACCCTCGCCCTGTGACATATTGACGCCGGGAAGGTAGCTAACAATATCTGCGATACTGGAATATCCACGACGCTCGATTTGTTCGGCGGTGATAATACTGAGACTCTGAGGGACATCAATGATGGGGGTCGGGGTGCGCAAGGCCCTTACTGCATCTGAGTGCAAAAATTGGCCAAAAACAACGACCTCCTCCATACCTTTCGCATCACCGGACCTTTCACTGTCAGCCTCAGAATCAGCGAAAACCCCAAATGCTAGAGCCGCCACGGGCAACGCACCTAGCGCCTTTATTCGACATCGCACACTAAACATCTTTTTGCTCTACTCGAGTTGAGAACCGGATACTAATGAGAATCATTCTCATTTTCAAACAGTTTCTGCTACGGGTTCGTGAGACTACCCAGGCATAGGGTTGAGATAATTTGCGCCATTATTCCAACTAGAAGGTTTCAGATGGACTCTGTAGGCGCGAAAGATGAGGGTCAGGCAAGTCTGACGCAAGATTTACATTGGGTTTACCCGAATTTTGTCTAAACAGTATAAAGATACAACTCGTAGTCTATTTCCGGGATTGATCGCATTACTCTTATATATTCAGCCTCTTTAACTGCAACATAGGTATGGTGCATTTCCTCCCCTAACGCCTCTTTTAGGAAGGAGGATTTTTTCGCCACTCGAATCGCTTCAGCCCAATCGCCAGGCATCGAATCAGAGTCAGGGGCTACCTCATAACCATTGCCTTCGATTTGTGGTCCGGGATCAAGGCCTTGATCTAGTCCTTCAATGATCGAAGCAATAAACACTGAAGCAACCAACAAGGGATTGGCATCCACACCCGCAACGCGGTGCTCGATCCTTCGGGCGCCTGCCTCGGAATCGGGTATTCGCAGCGCCACCGAGCGATTGTTGATACCCCAGGTTGGTGAGACCGGCGCATAGCTTTCACTGACAAACCGCCGCCATGAATTCGCGTGGGGTGCAAAAATCAGCATGCTCTCAGCAATTCGTCGACGCGCACCACCAATGGCGTGAAGTAATGTTGGGCTCAGTTCGCTACCTGTCTCTGCAAACGCGTTTTGCCCCTCTTGGTTTTGGAGTGATAAGTGACAGTGCATTCCAGATCCAGCACATTCGCTCATAGGCTTCGCCATAAAGCAGGCCGTAATCCCTTGTATTCGGGCTTGCTGTTTCACAATCCGCTTGAGAGTCATCAAATCCGTCGCAGCTTGCATTACATCATCGCGGTAATGAACTGTAAGCTCGTATTGGCCAGGCGCATATTCTGAGATCATGTTTTCTATAGGAATGCCGGCTGCCTCGGCGGCGGCATAAATCTCATTAAAAAGGGGCAGCATGCCCTGCAATTTTTCCATGGAATAAACGTCAGTTGCCGTGGTGCTCCGACCGTCTAGCACATCGTTTGCAGGTCGCACTGCTCCATTTCCATCACGCTCATTATCCAGCAGGAAAAATTCGAGCTCGAACGCAGCTGATGCGCGAAGCCCTCTATCCGCCAAACGCTTAATCTGCTGCTCCAGAACGTGGCGAGGGTCGCTTGGCATTGGGCTGCCATCTAGATCATAAAGCGAAATCAGCATCTCCCCTCGAAGCGGGGTGCTGCCGTGCACGATTTTAAGCGTTCCACTGACAGGCCAGGCTCGCATGTCTCCATCTCCACGATCCCACACGAGGCCCGTGGCATCTACATCCTCGCCACATACTTCCTGTCCTAGGATGCTTGCCGGGAGCGACACGCCCTGCTCGAACACATGCACAAGTTCAGAGCGACGGATAATTTTTCCTCGCCCTACTCCATTCCCGTCGTAAAGGATTAGGTCAACAGCTTCAACGTCGGGGAATCGATCAAGAAACGACACCGCCTCGCCAACACTCACTTGCGCGGGATTCATTCTATTTACAATGCCTCCAAAATTTCGAGCTGAACTGTGCCGATACCTCAACGTAGTCGACAACTGTAATTTACTTCGTTCACGAAGCTGTTGCGATCTGCGTAATTCGAGCCGTCCAACCATCCTTGATTCAAGGAGCGAAATGGGCTCGAAAATAAGTGTAATGCCAAAACGTATTGGTGACGTGCTTGCAACGCAAGAACTCAAACGCCTCAACGCGCTCAGATATCTACTACTAACATGCGGCCAAATGAGAAATAGACGAAGTTTTACAAGGTATGGAACCGGCCTCGCAGAGAGAACGCACTAAATCTACCATCATTAAAAGAGATAGATAAAACGCCCACCGGTGGCACCGGGCTGATCCTAGCCCAATCCGGGTGATCTGGGTTCTAGCCTACTCGTGAAAAGAGATGGGCAAAAACTCGGCCACGAGATCCAAGCCTAGACCTACCACTATTACTTTTAGCATCAACTTAGAGCGAGCATCGAGTTGTTCTACCTTTTTCGCAAGGCGCTCGACCTCCTCCTTCATCGCGGCACTGCCTTCACTGATGATCGATTGAGTTTCAATTAAGGTGGGCCCAGTAAGGTTCGATGCTAGCGGCGCCACGCATGCTAACGCCGCTCCGCTGCCTGCCAATCGTTTTAAAACATGCCGTCTATTCACTCACTGCTTTCCTCAACAGAGCCTCCGCCCCGAGTATACCGCGCTGCCTGGCGTTTTCCTTAATGTGGTGGCATTCAACGACCATTTGCCTTCGATTTCTAACCACAACATTAAAAATTACCTGATCGCTGTGCCCACCGACACAACCATCATGGTGGTTCGGGAAAGCTTGGATACGATGCCCGATGAAAACTCTTCACGATTTCGAGGCCGGTACAAATCCTCTATAAACAAAATGTGCAAAGGCTAGACACAGGAGAACATATGCCAATGTAAATCCTATCGGGTAGCCCACATATCCGAGCCCAATCCCAAAGACTGGCGTCATCGCCAGAAAATGTCCTCTCACCCAGCTTTCGGTCCACCAAGAGATAACAACCGCACTCACAAACGTGATTACCATCAGGAGGGAGAAAACATGCGACAACCAAGGCGTCCCATCCGCCAGCATAAACCCGCCCAATATCAGAGCCAAAACTCCAGCACTACTATGAATTATCACATCCCAGCCCATGCTTTATCTCCATTCTGTTTCCCTTTGGTTGTGCCTACAGAGCAGTACTCTTAGATTTCCACAGCTGAATTTCGGCAATCAAAATATGCGAATGCGATTGCTTCAACTCATAGCTCATTTGGGAATATGGCAACCTAAATTAATCACCGCGTCGCTCACACCCTATAAGAGCGTAACTACTCCAAGGACGAGATAGATAATAGTACTTAGTCCTCCCAGCGCCAGTGCATAGGGCAACTGCGTTTTAACGTGGTCTATATGATCTGAGGCCGCACCTGTTGACGCAAGTATCGATGTATCGGACAAGGGCGAGCAATGATCACCAAATACCCCCCCACCAGCAACCGCAGCGAGCGTTGCTAAAACGAGTGATGAAAGCTCGCCTCCGGAGAATCCAAACGCGAGAGGAATCGCGATCGGGATAGTGATCGCATAGGTTCCCCAGGATGTCCCAGTCGCAAAGGCAATTAAGGCACAAATCAGAAAAATCACAGCGGGCAAGACTGACGGACTTAGCCAATCTTGCGTGATTGTGACTACATATTCCGCTGTGTTGAGCGCAGCCGACAAGTCATTCAATGCATACGCAAAAACAAGAATAATAACGGCTGGCATAATGCCCTTGATTCCCATCATCGCGGTGGCAGTGATTTCAGAAAGCGAGAACCCCTGGACGCGCATGATTGTTCCCAGCACAAACACAGCGAGCATAAACGCTTCCAGCGGCTTTGCGCTCCCGAGCATCAAAACGGCCCCGATGGCAAACCCGACCACGGTACAGACTGGAAAAACGAAATTCCAAAAAAGGCTCGTTTCGATAATCGACTCGGGCTGAATTTCAGTCAGCTCCACTGCCATCAGCGGCTCTGCTCCATCAGCAATGAGTTTCCCTTCTGACTGCGCTCGCTCCTCGGCGTCACGCATTGGGCCAAAATCCGGCATCCAGGCACTTGCGATCAACCCAACTAGTGCAACTGATAACAGGGGATATACGTTGTATGGAATGGCTGCAATAAATACAGACATAGCATCAGCCGCGGTCTGAATTGGCCCCATACCGATGATCAATCCAGCGACAAACACAGCCCAACCTGTAATCGGGACCAAAATACTAACGGGCGCCGATGTTGAATCGCAGATATAGGCAAGCTTCTCGCGAGATATTTGATAACGATCCGACAGACTCCTCATAGTAGACCCAACGAATAGAGGACTAAAGTAGTCGCTGAAATAAACGAACATACCCATGAACCAAGCGGTCAATTGAACGCGCACCCGCGTCATCGCGCGCTGTTCAATAAACGCCGTGAAGTTCTGGATTGCACCCGTACGCTGAAAAAACGCAATTAAAATTCCAATAAAAAACTCGAGCAGCAAAATCCATGAAAAATCAGTATTTCCGAGAGCACCAATGAGAAGCTTTGGGAGACCGAGCAATCCCTCACCAGCTATCAGAATGCCAACTAAGCACGCTGCTAAAAGGGAGATGACAGTGTTCCGCGTGACAAAGGCTAAAGCGATAGCAGTTGCTGCTGGCACCAATGAAAGCAAGCCCAGGTAGTCAGTCCCTTCCATAAAACTCCCTTTTTCCGTTTGAGCCCACGCCCTCTTCACCTACTGACCAAGTTCAATAACGACCGCTATAGTTCTCTACGACCCTGCAAACTTTCCCATGCCGAGGTCAGATAAAAACCGGCCGCCCGAAATGGCTCTGGTGGCATCCAACTCGCCTGTCCAAAAAGTGCCAGGGCATCAGGCGTCGTCTGACCCAACGCTCTCTCGGCAAGCAGTGAACCGAGCAAGGTCCCTTTGACCGTTCCACCTCCATTACATCCACATGAGGCAAACAGGCCCCTTTCAAGCTCGCCCCAGACTAAACCACCATTGAAAGTAAACCCTACTGCACCACCCCAAAGGTGCTCAAAATCAACTCCCTCTAATTGCGGAAAGCGACTATGCAACCGGTTCTTAAGTGCAGATCGAATGGATGAGGCGTCCCTTTCCCGTTCATAGTCATGGAGCGATCTAATCAACAACCTACCGTCATTAGTCCGACGCAGCGTACTACCCAATCGATGTGTGGGTAGTAGACCCCACTCCTGATTGGTGCCAAGGGCATCGAGAACTGACTCGGGTAACCTGGGTGTCAATCCCGCATAGGTATAAACGCTAGCCAAATTCGCCTTCGCGAACCCTAACTTTGCAGCAAACCCATTATTGGCAAGAACCACTCTCTCAGTTGTGATCACGCCTTCCTGGGTGACGACTCGCCACTTACCTGGCAAGCGATCAAGTCGAAGCACTGGTGACTGTTCGAATAGGGAAACCGCCTTCGGTAAGCCTTTTGCCAGCGCACGAATCAAGGCAGCGGGTTGTGCCAAATAACAATCTGGCGAATACAATCCAGCCTTATAGAACGGAGTGCCAAGCTCCCGCTCCAATTCGACTGCAGAGAGACGCCGATACTCGAGGCCAGCTGCGACCAAAAATGCTTCATATCTTTCGAGAGCGCTAAGCCCTACTGGGCTAGCTGCTGCTCGGTATGTACCCAGGCGTGCCAAGATTCCTGGCGTGCCAAACTGATCAACAGCCTCTTTAATCGATGCCATCGTCTCACGCGTAAGCTGGTTCGCCGCTTCAAGCTGCGCTACGCGGCCTGCCTCGGCATCCTCGGCCAGTGCAATTTCAAGCAAAAACCCAGAATTGCGGCCCGGATTACCTTCCCCAACCGTAGTAGCCTCAAGCAAAACAATCTCATCTTCTGGCGCAAGCGTTTGCCACCGTTTAGCACAGGCAATGCCGGTGAAACCTGCTCCAATCACCACCACATCTGCGGTGCGATGACCAGTGAGCGGCCCATTAGGAGTCCGTGCGGGTAGACAATCATTCCAACCGCACGAGAGAAGATACTGGCTCGCCATAAATCTTACGATTTGACTCTGGTGGTTTACTTTTCTCAGTTGGTTGAGCGCAACACTACACAATAGACTACTCGCACCACTTGGATCGGTCTATCTGAGTTGTTTTTGGGCGAGTGCCTCTAACTAAACTTCGAAGAATAAATTGAGTTAATGCTTCTCGGCATAACGCCAAGTTCACAAACGTTCCAGAGCTTCTTTCATCCAATCCATCCTCGTATCAAGCCAATCCTCGAGGTGCGCAACCTCCTCCTCGTAAGTGTCATAGACAACCGGATTTGGCCACACATAACGGCCAATGGTCTGCCAAATGAGATCGTTTTCGGCCTGGGCAAGACTCAATTCCTCTGCCCACCCCGCTATATTCTGTTTGATTCCCGGGCGTTGGGAATCGAAGTCTGCATATCTGTCCTTTACACGCTCGACGAAAGCCGGATCCTCTAGCAATCGGCTGATCCAACTATTCCACCTGACCCACCACCCCTCGGGATAGGTCGCGTCCGCATAGTCGACATTGCCAAACCCAAGATCGAAATCCCAAATTGGACCCATTCTTATTTTCTCGCCTGGAACCCAATGAAGAAATATGCTCGAGTACCATTGGGCGTCCACATTCTTGGCTATTTCGTTAATCAGAAACCAATCTATGAAGCTATCAATGTCAATATAAGCAGGATATCCGCGGTTGGGATTCGAGAAATCGTTGCCAAACAGCACCTCCTCAAACTCTTTAATATGTTCGCTTACCTCAATGAATTTCGCGTCGCCGTAATCAAGCGAGGGCTCCTTGATATTGATCAAGTAGGTTTCCGTGCGAAAGAAAACATCGTCTGGATCAATTCGGTCAAGCTGATCGATCTCCAAAAGAAAGCCTCTCTCTCCGATGTCCACTCTGTTCTCACCGTCTTCGACTTTTTCCGTGATGTGGTAAACACCGGTGTGCACATCATTGACGAACACCTCCGCAAAGTGCCCACTTGGCGTCCATTTAAGAGTACTTCTGTGCCCTAGCTCGAATGCCAGACGGTTCCTTAAAAGAGTCTTATCCGAATACTCTGCAAGAAATAGCCACTTCTTATCCTCGGCCATTCCAAACAGTGACCGCTTCGATTCGAGCTTGACCTGGTATGGCTTCTTGGGGTGTAGGTACCAAGTGGAGTTACCCCTGCCCCGAATCTTCGCATCCAACTGATCAATCGATTCATAATTACGCCATCCATCTAACTGGAATGTCCCCTCCACATATTCTTCCTTTGAAAGCACTGGCTCTGTTGTCGTGAGGTATATAACCGGCAATCCAGTAAATCGATTCAAGTCTATTTCGTATGAAATATCCTCCCCCGAACTATTTGAAATTGTGTAAATCACCTTCTGCGTGAAATCCTGCATGCTGTCACCTGAGATTTGAGTATCTCCATTAACAGTTACTTCAGTCCCCTCAATGGTGAAAGAGGGAATCATGGACTTCACAGATACCGGTCTGAGCAACCGGGCGCTTGCTTTATTCCCACTAATGTTAAATTCGAGATCCCCATCCAACTCGGGATTGTGCTGGGTAAGGAGTGAGAAACTCAGGAGTCTAGGTGCTGCTGGGCTACTCGGACTCGTGGGACCCAACTCTCGAGTAGTACTAGTCCCACCACCACAAGCCTCTAATAACAATATCGCGGTAATCAAGAGGGGCAGACGCAAACCGATAAAAGGCATAGTTTTAAGCCCTCTTACTTCAGTGGACTGAACGATACCTAAAGAGGGACGCTGACAACAATAACGAATGCAACAGCTGCACGTTAAAGTGGTTCAAACAAAAGTTGAGGTCAGGATGGTGGCGACAGTTGAAGAAATGTCTGTGAAAGAATCATTCCACCAAAAGTTTGTCAATTTCTATCGACCATATCTTTGTCCAATCTGCGCCAGGTCAGCAGAAAAAATAGCGCGCCAATTGCGTAGATGATCGCCATGATGATCATGGAGGATTGCAAGCTTTGAGCGTAAACCGAGCCACACACGTCCTGCAAAGTGCTGCTTAATTCGCCGATGACTCTGGGGTGGCACTGGTTTCGCGCAAGCTCCTCCGCCGCAACGCCAAGTTCTGCAGCTCCCGAAGTAAAAAACACGTCAGAAGTATAACCAATGAACAAAGGACCAAAACCGTAACCAACAAGGTTGGCAATAAACAGCAAAACCGCAATCGCCATCGCGCGTACCCGCATTGTGACGACGCCTTGACCAATAGTATATTGCGCGGCGATATATCCGTACTTAACGAACCCACCAATGATGAGCCCAATGGCCGCAAAAAGGAGGCTTTCCGTCGTAAACGCGAATACATAAAAGGGAATCGACAAAGCTAAACCTAAGGCTGGGACCCAAGCGATAGCTCCGGGGTGAGTTTTATAAAGCCTTGTTGCAAGCCAGCCCGTTACAAACGTGCCAATAGCCGCAGATAAAGCCACGGGTGTATTGATCCAGATGGCTGCCTCGCCCGTCGTAATACCGTGGGTTCGAACCAGAAATATCGACTGAAACGAAGAGATCCCATAACCGCAGAACGCTGCAATAGTGGCACCAGCTGTCATCAACCAGAAAGCAGGTTTCTCCAAAAGTGCCTTGATCGCCTCACTGAGGGGCACGGGATCACTGATTTTCGTTCCTTTCGGGTCGGTAAATCCACGAGGTGGTTCTTTTACAGTCAACTTAAAGATGAGCGCTATCACCAGACCAGGCAACCCCACCACAAAGAATGCAGTGCGCCAGTCGAAGGCATCAGTGACCCAGCCGCCTATGAGATTGGCGAACATACCGCCCAGCGTTACCCCCATGGAGTAAACGCCGAGCGCCTGTGATCTGTCTCGGGGTGCATAGTAATCTGCGATTAATGAGTTTGCGGGCGGTGTACATCCAGCCTCACCAATACCAACACCAACTCTACAAACCAACAAAACCCAGAAGGCGCCAATGGTCATAGATCCAATGGTGACTTCGGCGGCTAGTCCGCACAGTACAGTCATCAGTGACCAAAGTGCGACACAAACGGTCATGATCCAAACACGGTGACTAGCATCAGCGAATCGAGCCAATGGGATACCCACAAAGGTGTAGAGCAGCGCGAACCCGAAACCAGTCAGTAGACCGAATTGAGTGTCGGATAACCCCAGCTCCGGCACGAGCTCGGGGCCAACCACTGCTAGCAACCCACGATCAACGAAATTCAGTATGTAAATCAAAGTGAGTGCGCACAGCACATAGGTTCTATACCGGTAGGTGCCAAATCCGATATTTTCGTCGTCAACTTTATTGTCTAAAGGGGGGGGTGCGGTCACAAGTTCAGCACTGCTTGATGGATTTTCAGTCTTATTAAAATGACGGCTGCCGTCAATTATTTCGTGACTAGACCGGCCTACCGTTCGAGGGTTTCGGGATCGGAGATAGGTAGCTAACGAGACCTGGTTTTACCCGCCTAAGCTCAAGCATTTCGCTTGCCTCACTATCGGCCGTATATTTTTCGAGTACCAAGCGGCTAGCGACCGACATTCTGTATTTAGCCTGAGACGCTCTGAACCATTAGACAACCGCGCATTTAAGCCATAGCCACTAGCGTTCCCTAGCAGGTTTAATACTTACCAGTGCGAGCCAGCATAAGAGGCTTATTTGCGACTTATCACGAGACTAGACGCGTTTCGCTGTTCTGCTAAGCTTCAGCGCGAGACTCGACCGGAACTTATCGATGATGACACAAGGCGTAAACCTACTAATTAAGAGAGCCTTAAGTTTCCTTTTCTTATTTGGTCTCTCATTACTCGCAACCGCGGCTTGGGATCCGATCAAAGGAAATCGTGATCCCGATACTGGCGCTACCAAAAAGACAATGATTGCTCTCGAAGCCTTTAAGAAAATTCCTGAGCTAGAGCCATTCTTCTCGCAGGCAGACGGATTTGCGCTTTTTCACAATGTAGCCAAGGGCGGTATTGGTATCGGCGGGGCTGGCGGTAGCGGCGAGGTTTTCCAGAACGGCAAGGTCATTGGCTCTACTAAACTCAGACAAGTATCGATTGGATTTCAACTTGGCGGACAGGCGTTTAGAGAAATCATCTTTTTCAAAGAGAAGCGAGATACCGAGAGATTCACGGAGGGGAATTTTGAATTCGGCGCCCAAGCAAGTGCCGTTCTAATAAAACAGGGTGTGTCTGTCGAAACGGCCTACAGTAATGGCATAGCGGTATTTACTATCGCAAAGGGCGGGTTGATGTATGAAGCAAGCCTTGGCGGACAAAAGTTTAGCTTTGAGTTCTACGAGTAATTTAACCTCTTCGAAAAATTCGTTCTCTTAGCACTGCAGCCAAAGAGTCTGAAGGAAATGAGACTTTTTGAGAGCCCGTGGGTTTCATCCCATTTCAATTTGGTGGAGGTGGCGGGAGTCTAATTATTCATTTAAGTATCTGTTATTGTTTGATTTTCCTAATAAGAATTTACAGAATGCCCCCAAATATGCCCCCTATCGACATCGCAGGGGCTCTATAAGAAGCAATTGCGAAATTCATGATTTAAGCGCTGGCTCTAACTCGGCCAGACGTTCTTCCTAGACCGTTAATAGCTCTCACAACTTGGCCTCGTACTCTGCCCTAACCTGATCGTTTTGCATATTCAGCACAGACTCTCTGAGATTGTTAGTGCAAAACACATTCTGCCGGCTCATTAGAGCGAGACTCTCCATGACAATCGCCTACTTGCTCAAGTAACGATCTCGCAAAAGCTCGATCTGCGATCTATCCAAACCTAGACGATTGATGAGGTAATTTTCGACCGACCCGTGATTGCGCCTCACCTCAGCCAACGTGTAAGCAACAAATGGAACACCAGATTTTGTAACGAGGGGATTCGGGCGACTGCGATCCTGGTCAGTGCCATAACGAAGCATCATGGCCGCAAAAGCGTTTGTTTCTGCTGCAGCTTCCAGATCGACAGACCCTGACTCATACTCTGGCCGCCTGAAATCGGTAGACAATAGATAATCCTCAATGATTTGATCTTCCCCCACTCCCAGGACGGACAAGAGAAGCGCCGACGTAATCCCAGTCCTATCTTGTCCTGCGGAACAATTGACAACAACAGGGCCATTAACCTCGAGCAACGTTTCAAAATAGAGCTTAAGCTGCGGCTCAATGGATCTGTGGATCGAACGATACATCTCGCTGTAGTCGCTCATCTCCTCGATGCTGGCGTCCTCGTCTTGCTGGGCTGCCATCATCGTTAATATGCTGTAGTCGACTCGCAGATGGGGAACGTCCGATATTTCTGCCCAGGTGTTTGGGAAAAGCGCTACTTCCTCAGATGAGCGCAAATCTACAACTGCCTGGAAATCAAACTGGTCAAGATAGTCAACATCTGTTGACGTCAGGCTAGTCATGGCTCCCGATCTGAACAGCAAGCCTCGCTTGACCTTGCCTCCCAGGCTAGAGGGATAGCCGCCCATGTCGCGAAAATTACTTCCTCCCTCCAACGGGAGCAGCCGGCGGTATGAGCGATCAAGCGATTCGGTTAGAGACGAATCTACCAGTTGGGTTTTCGCTTCACTGTCTTTCGCCGAATCAGAAGCAACCGCGTTCCCTGAAATCATAAACGCGAAAGCAAGCATAGACAGGCATATCAATTTGGCCTTTGTCAGTGAAGCTCGAAAGCTCTCATAGTGGACGCGGCGCATAGTCATCTCCATGTAAAGCTCAGTAATTGAAGCGCAGGCCAATCAAATAATGCGAGCCGTAGCTCTCGGACTGATTGACTGTTCCATTGCCGGCAAAACGAACGTCTGTTTCATCCGAAAGATTGTTGAAATTGGCATAAACCGACAAATCGCCACCGCCCACTTTGGAGGGAAAGGTGTACATGATCTGAGCATCAACGCGAGTCATTTCGCCCCAATACTCCTCAGGATCTTCAATGGGGGAAATCCACTGATCACGCCAGCTGTAATTCACTCGGGCAGAGATCCCAAAATCCTCAAAGAAGACTGCGGCGTTGTAGATCATGTCTGATGTGCCAGGCAAACCAACGGTGCCGCCATTGTTAGCCCGCTCAAACTCGCTATCGCCCACTGTGATATTCGCGCTGATACCCAAACCTGGTAGTAAGGCGTCTGCAAAAACGACAGCGTTAAGTTCGACGCCGCTGAAGGAACCATCGCTTCCATTCAGAAAGCCTGTATAGGTCCACTGTTCCCCTGCAAACTCATTGACAAAGGCTCCAGCTTCGACCGTGCTGGAATCCGCATAAATGACATTATCGATGCTTCGAGTAAAAGCGGCCACAGACACGAGGGAACCATTATCGAAGTAATATTCAAGCGAGGCATCAAATCCAAATGATTCCTCGGCCTCAAGTGTCGGATTGCCTCCGCTTATTTCTTTATCAACGACGTTGATTCCCGCGCTAGCTCGCCACTCATTGTAGGTCGGACGATTGACCCCGGTGCTGGCGGATAGTCTCAGTTTCAGTGCCTCTGAGAAGTCAAAATTAATATGGGCGTTGGGCAGAAAGTGAGTAAATTCAGTCGCGTAGATGTAACCTTCCATCCCTCTGTTCGTCACGTCCGTCTGCTCAATGCGAGCTCCCAAGACATAGCTACCCCAATCTGTTTCGCGTGAGAGGCTGGCGTAACCCGCGATGATGTCCTCATCAATGCCGATTACGTTCGAGTCATCGACTGACCCAGACGGATACAGATCGAACGTCTGCCAGGCGCGGTCAAGGCCTTGATTGTCGAAGTATGTCCCGCCAATGGAGTTCGTAGTGTTCGATTCCCAGGGGCGGCCCGTATTGAAGCTGTTGACTTCAGCGACGAGGCTCTCGGGATATGGTAAGAACGCTAAGGTGTTAGCTCCACCTGTGGCCTGCCGCTGATCAAGCTGAAAACCGAATTTAAGCGACGCACGATCGCTCAGTTCGCGGGTGAAGTCGACTTTGAACTTATCGACCTCTTGATCCAAGGGACTATAAAAGCCGATACCAAAATTCGCCAAAAACACCGCGTCCGCTGGATCACCGTTGAGTGTCAGAATCGGATCAGTGATGTTTGAGAGGTCATACGACCCGATATAAGGAACGGGCCCCTCAGCGGTCAGCCCTGCAAATCCAGCAAGCTGGTAGGTAATGGGCAGATTTTGAACAAACTCCGTTTCAATTCGGGAATAAGAGACGTCGAACTCAAAATCGTTAGTTTCAAAGTCAGCGCTCAAAGTATTGCTAGATGTTGAGTTCTGGTAAGTTCCATCTTCGAGTGCCCGCGTGAGTTGGAGCGGCATATTTTCACCGCTCAATCCGGGTTGAGGTGCCAGGAATTCGAATACGTATTGATTGCGCTGTTCTTCGTCCGTGAACTCAGAATATAGACTAGTGAGCGCGACCTCTCTTAGGCTACCGCCACCCTGGTAGGCCAATGTCAAACCGTAAGCCTCGTCTGACCGATCGACAAAATAAGAACGATAGTCCAATTCGTTGATCGTGATTTGTCCTGTTTCGTTATCAAGATCATATTCGCGATTGTCGGTAACCTGTGACCGGGAATTCTCCGAATAGAAAGCAAGAACTCCAAAACCGTCGCCAGAAAAACCGCCTCGCAAATTGAGTTTCTCCACATCTCCCCCGCCTAAATCCTGCTCGCCAAAGCCAGTGTCTAACGCGAAGGTGAACCCTTCATTATCAAAAGGACTGTGCGTCTCGATATCTACAAAACCAGCAACCGCCTCACCTGGCATGTCAGCGGTAATCGCCTTGTTCACCGTCAATTTCTTCGTGATCACTGCAGGAAAACTGTCGAATCTAGGGATGCGGCCATTTTCAGCGCCTGGGATATCGATTCCATTAAATGCGATAGCCGTATAGCGAAATGGAGCCCCTCGAAGGTTCACATAGCGCGCTTGACCTTGATCTCGCTCGATGGCGATTCCGGGCACACGTCCAAGCGAGTCCGCGAGATTTTGATCTGGAAAGCGGCCGATGGTGTCAGCGGATATTGCATCAAGGACATTAAGCGCTGTGCGCTTGGCATCTATCGACGCCATCTCCGATTGCTTAATCGGGGTTCCAGTTACCACAACCTCTTCAATAGCTAATTCGTTACTTATGGCAGTATTTGCTGCCAACCCAATGATAAGAACCAGACTCGTTTTTATGGAAGGTTTCATTCTTTGACTCCTAGTGGAAAGCTCTATGCAACACGCGGAGTATTTGCCAAGTAACTTAAGAAGCTGTGAAGCAGGTGTTAATAACTATCAACCTCCGATAAAGATTTATGAAGCGCCGTGCAGAAGGCAGGGTTCGCTAAAGCGAGTTCCATTCTTTAGCGGAAAAAACAACTCATTCTGCTTACGAAGAAGACCTAACCCAGTGAACGACTCTCTTATTTAACGAGAGCTATCTGACGCACGTAGCCAGCAAGTCGGTTCATGAGCAGAAGAGGGATTGCAACGGCTACCTAATCGAACGACTCCGATCACAAAAGAGTGAGCGTCAAGAGGGAAGTTGTGCAAAGTGAGCGGCAAAAGAATTGCGGGTAGAAGGCTAGGCTTTATAAAGGATACCGTGCCGAACAGAACTACGGCTATATCGAAAACTATCAACACCGAGGTAACTCATTACCTCAAGCATAACTGACAATCCTGACCCTAGTAACTCTGAGCGTTTGATGCCAATTCCAAAATCCTGCCGATTAAACTCATCAGAACCAATGAGTAACTCGGCGGTAGCTTCCAGATGTTTACGTCTTACACAGTAACCAACGAGCTCATTATCGGTGGGTGAACAACGGCCCAACGCCAATTTGGCGAGCGCCCTGGCAGTTCCCGAAGTTGCGAAAACATAGGATTGACCACTCAGGAAGTTTTTCGCGAGTGGACTCTTCTCCAAGACACGCCTAACCGATGCTCGTGCCGATGCGAAGTGATCAGGATGGTTAATACATTCAAACCGATCCCTTAATGTAACGCAGCCCACCGGGAGACTGATACTGAAAGGTGACCGCTTAGCGAGCGGCTCGCCCAAAGCAATTTCTGTGCTTCCACCCCCAACGTCTATTACCGCTAAAGCATCGGTGACCTGCTCAGTGACGGCTGTACCTAGCAAGACTAACTCTGCCTCGCTGGTGCCATTAATCACCTCACAGGGCACACCCAGCAAATGCTCCACTTCTTGAGCAAATACTTGCCCATTCCTCGCAGTTCTCACCGCATGAGTGGCTACAACCGCGACAAAATCGGGAGCCAATCTGTCTAAATCCGCTTTAACCAACGCTAAAGCCTCTCGACCGCGCTCAATAGCGTCTCCGTCCAGTGCTCCGTCTGCATCGAGACCAACAGCCAGCTGGCATTTCATCTTTCGTTCATGAATGACCTGAATTGGTTTGTTCGCCCTTCGAAATGCAGCCTCTAGATGAATACTGTTTGAGCCAATATCGACCACTGCCAGTAAAGGCGCGTTCAGATTCTGGCTTCCTGGATATTGGAGAGTGTTCAGAGGAGCTATACCCAAGTTTCGATGATGCGTCTAATCTCTACTTGGCTTTGTATCTTACGTTTATTTCCCCTCGGATGATATCGATTAGATTGATCCTGATCGACAATCCTTGCTTTGGTCGTATCTGACCACTGAATCTCGAAAAGCGCTTCAATTTGTGCGCGAATCACGGGGTCTAAAATTGGAGTGGTAACCTCGACGCGATAGTCAAAATTCCGAGTCATCCAATCAGCGCTAGATATATAAATTCGCTGGCGATCGCCAAGTCCAAAAATCATCAACCTCGCGTGCTCCAAATACCGATCAACGATGGAACGAACTTTTATATTCTCGCTAAGTCCATCTACACCAGGCCTAAGACAACACATGCCGCGCACGATCATCCGAGCTTTGACACCGGCCTGGCTCGCTTCATAGAGCTTTTCAATAATTTCGGGATCCTCAAGATTGTTGAGTTTCAACGCAATGAAACCACTCCCACTTGAGGCCGCTTCGATTTCTTGGTCAATTTCATCCATAAACCGCTGACGTGTCATTAGGGGTGACATCACTAACTCTGAGAGCTTTGGCGCCACATAACTCTTTGTCAGAAATTGAAAGACCCGCTCTATATCCCTACAAACCACGGGATTCGATGTGAAAAGGCTCAGGTCTGTATAAGTATTGGCAGTACCCTCGTGAAAATTACCTGTTCCGATGTGTCCATAAGCTCTGAGTCGTTTATCCTCGCGGCGTTTTATTAACAACGTCTTACTATGATTTTTGAGATTAGGCACACCGAACTCAACTCGGATACCCTGCTCAGTCATGTCCTTCGCCCACTCGATATTAGCTTCCTCGTCGAAGCGAGCTTTCAGTTCGATGTAGACAGTGACTTTTGTGCCATTTTCAACGGCGTCCACCAGATACTTGACGACTCTACTGTTACCGGCGAGCCGATAAATACTGATGCTAATTTCTTCAACTGTTGGGTCTGCAGCTGCCTGCCGAAGCAGCTCAGTGAAGTAGGCGAACGAATGAATAGGATAGTAAAGCAGGATATCTTGGGCTCGAATGGCGTCGAACGCATTTCTCGCTCGTTCGAAGGCCCTGCTAGGCACTAGCTTAGGGCGATCGTACTCTAGATAAGTCCGGGATACGTTCGGGAAATTTATGTAATCCCTAAAGTTGTGGTAACGGCCACCCGCAATGGTAGCGTCAAGCTCAGTGATGCCCAATTCTTTTTTTAGAAGATGGACCATCTTAGCTGGCATTTTTCTATCATGAACCAACCGCACCGGTTCTGCGGTTAGCCGTTGTTTCACTGCCAAGGACATTCGATCTAAAAACGAGGCATCGATATTTTCCTCGAGGCCAAACTCAGCGTCCCGCGTCAACTTCATTGAGTAAGCGTCATGGCGGTCGAAATCAAGAAACGCGCCGAATATCTCGGTGGTGTTTGCTCTAATGACGCTATCTAGCAAGATGATTCGCTTCTTTTTCTGCCCTTTTTGTCTCGGTAGCACGATGAATCTTGAGGTTTCGTTGGTCGGCACCTCGACCATCGCATAGGTGTAACCCTTGGCCGGTTTAAGCGAATAGAATAGGTAGGTGAGCTCCTCTTTGAGTACCTTTGTCAGGCTGACTCTTTCAGAGAGAATGATCGGAGTGATGAATGGCTTGACTGAAGATCTAAAGTAATCTCTCAGCCATTTAGACGCCCAAACTGGGATGCTTAGTTCATCCACTATTTCTATGTGCCGTTTGGCCAGATCTTTCAAAACCTGGTTGTAAGCAACGTCGAATTGGTCCTGAAGCTCTATGACCTTTTTCTGAACCTCTGCCAAGAGTTTCCTCGTGGCTTTGCTGCTCTTGCCCTCGAATTCTTCAAGGACAATATTCCTCTTGAGATCCGATACACGAACTCTGAAAAATTCGTCCAAGTTGTTCGAAAAAATGCCTAAGAAACGGACTCGCTCAATTTCAGGCACACTGGGGTCAAGCGCTTCCTGCAGTACTCGCTCATTAAAACTTAGCCAACTCAATTCCCTAGGGATGAAACGCTTAGTTCTTTTCACACTCAGCACCTTCGCTCGAGCCGGCGACAACTTACATGCTCGTCGCGCGGTTCGCACAGGAGTACGGCCTTTCTGAATCAGAATTAACCGATTCTTTACCCTGTTTTTACAGAAAGCTAACTCAATAAACTTTGAGTCTTCAGCCTTTAGGGTGTGCGTTGCCTTAAAAAGATTTTCTGCCTCTGGAGCAGCTGGAGTGGTATATAATCTATGAGTAATTGAATTTATGTGATTTATTTTCAAAAGCTATTGATTATGCTTACAAAAGTATCCCCACGTGACTGTGCAAATCGGCTGAATCATGGGTAGAGGAGGGTATCGCGAAGGAGCAGGACGCCCTTTGGGGTCTTCAAACAAGTTTACAACCGAGCAGTCCCAGCGCCTCTCAGAGCTTGCCAAAACTTATACCGAGGAAGCACTCCTAACACTAGTTGATGTCGCCAGAAATGGACGTACAGATGCTGCTAGAGTCTCTGCCGCTAATTCTCTTCTCGATCGAGCCTATGGCAAGCCAGTAGTGAAGGAAGCGAATGAGATAATAGACTTACCGCCTCTGATCATTCAGCGGGCATAGCCGAGCTAGCAATATTTTCAAGCAGCGTGGAAAGAGTAGCGGGAAGCTACTTTTGAGAGCCATTACCTTTGGCTAAGTTGATTTTGATACCTGGGCTTTGGTTGTTCGCCGCCGCCCAGGCCGTAGCTAGCAAGCAGTAGATATTCGACCCGCTACGTAATCAAGGGTGGAATTTTTTTGAGTGTTCGCCATTACAAACTCTTTAAGCAATTGATTTATTTATACTAAGCCGAGATTTTAGGTAGGTATAGGTCAAGGTGCAGGCATAGGTAAGAGTCTGAGTAAAAGTATTGGCTCAATCACCATCGATGACCCTCAGTAGTTTTCCTATCTTGGAGTATCTGAGTGGTTCTGGCAGGGACCTCCCTCTCGATTCCTTTACCGTCACGATCTCTGCCTCAATTATGACGTTTTTAAATCTAGTCATCGGTAATCTGTCAAGGCGTTTTGTTCGCGCTGGAAACAGGCTCAGATATTCTCTGAGAAAGTCTCCGCTCTTTGAGACCTTGAAGCGTCCATTTTTTTTACCCTTCCCTATGAGCTTTTGGACGTTGTAGTAACGAGGTATCCAAGACCCGAAACCTTCGCCAAACGATGTCACCTTGAAATGCAAAATGAGCTTGGGCGCTTTACCAAACATTATCGCCGTCTGATAATAATCGAGCATTACCTTGTAATTGCCTGGCCTAATCAACGGCGGTAGATTCTGATCGATCACGAAGTCATTCACAGCGACTCATCTCTCTCGACTCGAGCTTCCGTTATTCGCTGATCAACCCAAATCTCAATGTCATCTTCTAACCAGCCAACGCATCGCTCACTTAGCCGAATCGGGCGTGGAAATTTGCCGAGAGCGATCCTGGAGTAAATGGTCGACCTACCGAGCCCAGTTCGCTGTTTTACTGCAGGAAGTCTTAGGATGATTTTAGCCATGAGCAAATCCTTTGGGACATTGTTGAACATGGCTACCTATTGTTCACATGGCAGTGTGCTTTCAACTGCAATTACAGTGAATGCTACTGCAATTGCAGTGAATACCTACTTTGTCGCGGCGAGCGTGCGAGTCGCTTCTGGTAGCTTTCTGGCGAGATTGGATTCGGACATGCCATCATATCCAGCGTATTGCTCACTGAGTGTTTTGATCAGCCGAGTGCTATTTTCAAAGTCTGGATGGGGGTCCACACCGGGGGTTTGTCCATTAATATATTCGAGCAGTGCGGCGATGATGTGTTGGTAACAGGTTTCTGATCGCGGGCTAAGTTCTGCTGGTGGCTCTTGATACGTCAAGTTGGCAGGAAATAGGAATGCCGGGCGCTCATTTGGGAACGACTTTTCGATCCAGTCCCTAAGGTCCTTTCCCAGTACATGCCTCCTCGAGGCTTTTATGCCCAAGACTTCTTTGCCGCCAACCCCATTTTCATCGATGAAGCTCAAGCGCCCCCAAGACATAGCGTCATTAATAGCGCGAGAACGTTCTTCAAACCCCTTCAAGGAATCAAGCCTAAAGACTCCAGACGGAGTTGTTCCATCGAGCAGAGGCTTCGCCTCGCTGGCCACATCAGATAGGTTTTCTTCGGTTACACCGCACCAAAGAGCTGCTGCCTGAGGAATTGAGAAGACCCTGTATAAGATCGCGATTTCATCTGTATCTGAAGCCATAGCTCTGCCTCTGAGGTGCTGACGGGATTAGCTTGCTGTCTCGCTAGCCTTTAGAGTATCCAAATAATCTGCCCACGCCTGCATCATTTCTTTGCGCTCGTCGAGGTGAGTGGTTCTGTTATATGCGCGCCCCAAAGGGTCACGCACTTGATGGGCAAGTTGCTGTTCAATAATATCGGGGCGGTATCCAAGAACCTCATCCAAGATGGTTCGGGCCATCGCTCTAAACCCATGCCCGCTCATTTCCTCCTTGTCTATTTCCATTCGGCGTATCGCAGACAGAACCGCGTTGTTACTCATTGGCCGGAACCGACTTCTGGCTCCCGGAAAAACAAATTCGCTTCGACAAGTAAGAGGGTACAGTGCTTCTAGAATCTCACTCGCTTGCCTTGCAAGGGGTACGATGTGCTCTGTTTGAGTCTTGGTAACTGTGAAGCGCCACTCGGCTGCCTCTAGATCAATATCGGACCAGAGCGCGGAGCGGAGTTCTCCCGGACGCACAAATACAAGCGGGGCCAGCTTCAAGGCGCATTGAACGGTCAGCGTTCCTTGGTAAGCGTCAATCATGCGGAGCAGTTCGCCGGTCCGCTTCGGTTCCGTCACAGCAGCTAGGTGGGTTTTTACGACCGGTTGGAGTGCACCCTTTAAATCTAGTGCGATATTGCGGTCAGCCTTACCTGACGCGATGGCGTAGCGATAGACCCCGCCAACATTTCCGAGTACGCGGTGTGCCGTCTCATGAGCGCCCCGCTCCTCGATCCTTCGAAGCAGCTTCAGCAACTCAGGCACGGTAATATCTGGCAAGGCCCGACCACCAACATAGGGAAAGACATTCCTTTCGAGGCGATCCAGGACATTCTTTGCGTGTACCGTGCTCCACACACGGCTTTTCCCGGTGT
>CAJXDD010000004.1:0-42355 GCA_913052075.1 uncultured Gammaproteobacteria bacterium | reverse complement strand
ACCGGGGTAAGCGTTCAATCTGCATGGATCTCATGACAGATCAAGCCATGACCGCTTTGCATCGCTTTCTAGACCGGGCTGACGTTTTTCTGACCAATTACCGAGAGCCAGCGCTGCAAAAGCTCGGATTAGATTACGAGACGCTTCACGACCGTTATCCGCGCCTGATCTATGCGTCAGTGAATGGATTTGGCCCCAAAGGGTCCGATGCGAATAAAGCAATGCTAGACGGTGCGGCAGCCGCGCGCGGTGGGCTTGTTCATCACACCGGCTACCCTGACAGGCCGCCTTCGCTTGCTGGGGCTATCACCATCGATACGGCGGGAGCTCAGCAACTTGCGTTGGGTGTGATGACTGCACTCTTCGCGAGGGAGCGCACAGGGGAAGGGCAGCGGGTGCAGACGAGTGCGCTCGGCGCTGCACTTTGGCTTCAGCAATGGGAATTGACCCAAGTGGCGATGACGGGCGCCGATCTACCAAGATCGGGTAATCATCATCCCAACATCAAAGGGCCATACGGTGTGTATGAGACGGCAGATGGTGGCTCGATCATGATTGCTCAAACCATGCAGAACGAGGCCTGGGATGCGCTGTGTATTTTCGCCGAAGCGTTCGAGCTAGCGATTGATCCCCGGTTTCAAACGCCGGGACAGCGGTTAGGAGAGGGCTTGACGCTCGAGGATTCGGCCGAGGTCAGGGCGGTGTTAACGCGTGCGTTCGCCCGAAAAACCACCCAGGAATGGGAGGTGTTTTTGTACGATCAACCAGAAATCGTATGGGAGCGAGTTAGAAGTTGGCAGGAGGTGCTGGAAGACGAGCAAAGCGTCGCCAACGACTACCTGACGAATATCTCGGTGGGCGGTGTAGGCACCGTCAAGACTGTGGGCACACTCGTGAAATTGAGCGAGACGCCGGGATCGCCAAAGGGTGACCCACCCAAGCTTGGCGAGGCAAACGAGGAGCTGCTTGCGACGATCGGACTATCTGCTGAAGCGCGTCGAGAAATTGAAGCCCATGCAACGGCGACCCGTGAGTCACTTCTGGCCGAAATCGCAAAAATGAAAGCGAAGTAGCGCGCTTGGCAGGTGGCGGACGATTTGGGTCGGGACCGTGAAGGTTGGACGCTAGCTCAGGCAATCGTTTGAATTCAGAGCAGAGAAAGCATCTGGCGCCGCAAAAGCATGGCTGGATGTGGTAGCCTCGCGTCGCGCAACACGGACCGCTTCGATGCAAAAGTTAAATGAATCCCCGGTGACCCCTGATCAAATCGACTCTCTTGGGCACCTAAACGTACGGTATTACATCGCGAGGATGGACCTTGCAAATCGCCAATTGCTCGAAGCGAATGGCATTTCGGGAGACGAGCACACTTTCCTGAGGCGGGTCGACACTTACAATAAGTTCCGCCGGGAGCAATTTAATGGGGCGGTACTTGGCACTTATGGCGCGCTGATTGGCAAA
Source organism: uncultured Gammaproteobacteria bacterium (assembly GCA_913052075.1). GTDB lineage: Bacteria > Pseudomonadota > Gammaproteobacteria > Pseudomonadales > Azotimanducaceae > UBA9926. The sequence goes on along the minus strand of CAJXDD010000004.1, from coordinate 40,894 downwards.
GGTGTGATTGGTCCGAGCGGATCAGTCCCAGCCTATTTCGAGATACGCAATGAGGAAACAGGCGATGTTGCGGCCAGCTTTTTAACCGCAACCTCACGGGTCGATCGAGCCACACAAGCGCCTCACGACCTCTCTAAGCCGCAGGACCAGACTCGATTAGTCGAGACTGAAGGGTTTGAGCTGCCTTCATCATCGCTGCCACGAACGCTCTCCCTGTCTGAGCCGCGGGTAATTCCCATGGCGACGCTCGAGCAAGAATTACCGGCGGAGCCTGTTCAAGGCAATATGACGGGTCGTCGCGAAAACACGGTCAAGTCTGAGGACTGCGATGCGAATGGTCGACTCCGCGAAGACGTTGACCTCATGACCATTGTGTTTCGAGTCGCGCCAGATGACGAAGAACAAGCCAAAAACATAGGGCCCATCGTTCAGCACGATGAGCAAGGGCGGCGGTTCGCTTGGGCGATGATGGAGACAAGGTCCTATGTGTTTCGGTATCCCGATGCTGGGCACCGCGTCGTCGCACTAAGTGTGGATCTTGATTTTGGTGAGAGGTGGCGACACACCCGGCGATTCATGTTCAATGGTGACAGAGGAGACATACTCGGGGTGTACGACTCGATTGGTATTTGTATCGATCTTGATGCAAGGCGAGCGATTGCAACGCCTCCGTCGGTGGTGGAGGGGATGCGGCAAACGGTTCGACCCGACTGGCGCTAGGGGTAGCGCGCCTCGCATCGAAGTTGGTTACTCTGACTTCTCTTCCTCAGGTTGTTCAGAGGCTCGCTTAGTCCGATGCGAGTGGGCATGGTTGTGCTGGAATAGATTCAAGAGTTGCCGGTGCAGCGTTGGGCCAGTTTCTTCACCGAGTGAAACAATCTCCCCGTAGGTCTCTTCGGTGGCGCCGTAAATCCAGGGAGCCTCATTGTCCCACTCGCTCTTCGGGATGATGTAGCCGATCGCGTCATTCGCAAGATTAACCATCAAGTTGACCTCCCCAGACATCGCCTCTCGAAGCGGCGGGACTTCTACAGGGTCAAGAGCATAGTCAGCACCGTGTGGATTCTCGATCCCGCCCACTGCGATCTCAGGGTAGAGCTCTCCGGGGATTCCGGTGATGGTTGCCTGGCCAAATTTCAGCCAAGCCACCTCTGAGGTGTAGCGGATGAAAGGCCGACTCAAGTGAAAGGAGGGACTTGAATCGACCACCCCCGTGATCGTGGCCAGCGCTAGCATCCAGTTAGTGATGCCAAATTCCACCTCTCGCGAGAGGATCTCGATCGAAGGGTTCGTTTCCTCAGTAAAGAGCTGCTCGTTCCATTGATCGATCACCGCGCTCGCTAACCCGTAGCCAAAGGCCCTCGCTTTGCCGTGACCGGCGTCTGTGATCCGTTCGCCCGAAAATGGATCCTCGACCCACTCGCCGGGCGCAGATGTCATGAGGCCACCAATATTGCCTGTGAGCCACAACGTAGTCCCGCCAATCCCTGGCTTTTTGATAGCGCCATCGTAAGTGATGCCTCCCGATATTCCGTCGCGTAAGTAGCCAGCAACGTCAGATGTCAAAAGGAGATTTCTGTCCCAGGCGAGCTCCACGTGGATGCCGAAATTCACCACTGTGCCGAGAAGGGCGCCCTCTAGCGAGCGAAGTGCCAATACTCGCACGGCGTCATCGACCACGATGGGTTTGCGAGCGTCACGGACTGGGGTTTGGGGCGGGTTTGGGAATTCCGCCATATGCAACGTTGCTGGCTCAAGCGCCGTGACCGCCTCGGCAAGCGCGCTGATCATTTCATCTCGGAGGAAGCGCATATAGTCATCGTTAATCCCTGATGACAGTGCGCCCTCTCCCCAAAGGCCCTGGGTGTCTGGTCCTTCATGATTGTGCGTGGCGTGGACCATGACGTAATCGAGCGCTAATTCGTCAGGAACATTTGCCCGCAAATCCTGGGCGAATGAGCGCATCAGTCCGATGGTATCCGCGGCAACAATCCCTATGCGATGTTTACCATCATCGAGCACCATGGCGACTGCTTTGAGCGGCAGTTCTACTCCTTGTGCAGGCCGATTATTTTGGAAGCCCGCCATCCACACAGGGTCAAATTCACCGTTCCCGTTGCCGTCGACCCAAGTGTCCACATCCGGATCAAATTGGGCGTTGTCGTCAACATCAACCCAGGTGTCTGGAACCTCAGGCGTAATGTCCCGTTCCGAAAAGCCTGCTTTCAGGCCGGCTGAGCTGGCAAATGGCATCGTGAGAGCAATGAGCCCTAACACGATTAGAGCTATCCGAATTGGTGCGTAGGTGCTCGACATGGCTACATCCTTACCGTTGGACTGTTTAGCGGGAATTTCGTTGTAACGCTGGCGTTGACTTTGCGTCCCTTAAGAATCGATCATGAGGGATCTGAGCGATCGTGCCAATCATGCTTTTTCTCACTTCTTACCGCTACCGCGCGCGCCTTATTTCGTCGAGGGCGCGAGCATGGCTAAAGCAACCGTGAACCAGCGGCTCGAGAGTAATCGGTTCAGCGGAGCCTTGGCGCCGCTCAACAATCCGAATTATCGTCTGCTGCTATTGGGGTTTGCGATTGGTCAAATGATCATGCCGCTCCAATTCATTACTCAGATTCTCTGGGTCCAGCACTTCGCTCCTGCTGACATTTGGCTCATCCTGGTGGCGCTGATCGCTGCTTGCCGTGGATTAGGGGCCTTTTGCTTTGGTCTCTATGGTGGGGCATTAGCCGATCGATTCAATCGAAAGCACCTGCTCATCTTCATCCTAGTGCTGCAAATGATCGGCACGCTCCTGATTGCAGCGCTGATGATGGCGGGAGATGGCAGTGCGCTGAGCTTCGTGCTCTTTTTTGTGATGACGTTCTTAACATCGGGGCTACAGAGCATTGATGCGCCGACAAGGCTGGCGCTGCTGCCGGATGTGGTTGGGCCCGCCTTAACCCCGGCAGGGATGTCCTTGAATCAAGTGGCGGGTCAAGTTGCGATGCCGCTCGCCATGATGATGACGGGCTTTTTGATTCATCAGTTTGATTTCGGCGGTGCCTACTTGATCAGTGCGCTCGGTTTGGCTTCAGCCGCTTTGTTTATTTTGGTCATGCCATACACGCCGGAAGCGGGGCAGGTGACCGCGAAGAAAGGCGACCGATATGGCTTGTCAGAGGCAGTATCAGATATCCGCATCGGACTAGGGTTTGCACGCCATCACCCCGTGATCTTGTGGCTCATCGTATTGTTGGTGGTGATGATGAGTTTTGCGTATCCCCCTACAGCAAGTTTTGGTCCCACATGGGTGACCACGGTGGTCGAGGTCCCCATTCGGGACATGGGATTTGTAGTGATGTTTTGGGGCGTTGGCTCGCTAGCGGGTGCGGTGCTGATGGCTCGGCTGGCTTCGTTTGAACGTCGAGGCTTGTTAATTGGCATTGGCGCCGTGCTCTTCTCGATAGGGTTTTTGATGTTTGTTGCTGGGTACCAAGTCTGGAACGTGGTTCTTGGCAATACGATCCTTGGCATGGGGATGACCATGACCATGGTGTCCAGCACCATCTTAATTCAGCACCTAGCACCGAATGAGGTCAGAGGGCGAGTGATGAGCATCTTCCAATTGAACATGGCCTTCGCGCAGCTGATGACGATGCCCGTGGCCCTTTTGGGGCAATGGTTGACCTTGCAGGTGCTGTTCCCTTGGCTTGCGGTGATGACGCTCGCAATGGTTACACTGATTCTCGTGACTCAAAGGCAGATCATTCGTAGTCAAATTCCAAGAGTGGAAGCGTCTGTTTGATAGGCCACTAGCGCAAACGTTTCCTTTTCGATGGCGGAAAGTTAGCCAATTAATTTTGGTGCTTGAGGGACAGTGAGCGACCCCTTTCAGAGCGATTGCTAGCGATAGAAGAGGCATTAGCCAAGACGGGAGGCTAGCTAGAACCAAATGCGCTCGGATGAGAACCATGCCGCCTTCACCTCCAGCCGAGCTAGAGCAAATCGGCGGAGGCATCTGCGATTGATTGGTCTCCGGGCGCGGGCCTCACGTAAGCCAATCACATGGGAAGTCATAAAAAGCCGCATTTGCCCACCAAAATCTGCCCGCGTTGCGGACTGTCTTTCGCTTGGCGCAAAAAGTGGCGCCTCAATTGGGACGATGTCAAATACTGCTCAGAGCGGTGTCGTCGCTCAAAAGGCGCGGACTAATTAGAGAAAGCCTAATGGGCCGTTCAGGGCACTTCTTGTAGGCGTTCTAATCCTCAGTAGGTCCAACTGTCACCCCATCCGTGTTATCGACTATTCAATGAGCGCCTCGGAAAGGACTCGCTGTTCCCACGCCCGAGCAAAGTAAGGGTACAGCAATACACTGACCTCGCCTGTTAGCGAGCCAAAACGCTCGAGCCTCCACAGGCTTCGTGCCAATAAGCCCGGATTTGAATGCTCGCTTGCGCCCAATTCATTAATTGGGCGCCACTGAGCGATGTTCAGGACGTTCGATATAGGCTACCCAATCGCAACCTCGGCAATGCTTTGTAGATGCTCGACCGGGCTCGCAGCACCCGCTAATGGGACAACCACGCGGTGCACCCCGACGGCCTCAAGCGCTTCAATAGATTCTCGGCCGCCTTTACCATTCCACATACAAGTGATTTCGATGTCGCTCATGGAGCGGTCATGCTCATCGCAAGCGGCTTGCAGCGACTTGAGGTGACCGGCGAGCGTCTCTGGATTGCCCTCTGGCGCGAACCAACCGTTGCCGTACTTTGCGATTCGGTGGAATATTTTTCCTTGCACGCCGCCCATGACGACTGGAAACGGGTTTTGAACAGGAAGGGGATAGCTCTTAAACCCAGACCAGTTGATGAATTCGCTTTGGTGTTCGACTACCTCTCCTGACCAAATCTTGCGCATACCTTCAACATAGTCATCAAAACGGGCTCCGCGCTTCTCAAAGGGCACACCGAGGGCCTCGAACTCCTCTCTGAGCCATCCAATCCCAACGCCCAGCATGAACCGACCATTGGATATGAAATCCAAGCTTGCGGCCTGCTTGGCCATGTAAATGGGATTGGCCTGCGAGAGGATGTTGACGCCGGTTGCTAGCCGTAGTGTCTTGGTCGCCGCTGCGATTGCGGTGAGCGCAATCAAAGGATCAACGAAAGGGGTCTCTGGCGCCGCGCCCATTTTCCCGGTGGCGTTGTAAGGGTATTTTGAGGCGTAATCCAGCGGCACGATGACGTGCTCGAAGGTCCAAGCGGATTCGTAACCCAAAGATTCTGCGAGCTGGGCGAGCTGGACCATTTGGTCTCCGCTGGTGGCGCCAATGTTGATGGGGATGATGCCAACTTTCATTTCATGCTCCTGTTATCTCGTTATCTCGTTATCTCGTTATCTCGTTATCTATGCGTGATGCGCTTTGTTGGTCAGCCGTCAATGCAAAGTACCTCGGTTCATTCTCTATCTTACTGTCATCAAACGATGACTGTGTTTTTGGGTGCTCTATGTTGCCCAAAATTAGACTGGTCGGCTTGCCGAGCTCTGAATTGAGCTCAACCCTTGAAGGCTTGCTCTAATCAAATTGCCCCGATGGGTTTTGCGCCATTTTTGTATAGTCGGGCCCTTCTGCCTGCCAACCATAGGGCTGTTTTGCACCGAGCAATCGGGCCAGACGCGCATTGTTTGGGTGGGCCTCTAGGAGCGCGGCGAGATCGTCGGTAGCCTGCCGTTCTTGGGGTACCACGTATTGTCTGGCGAAGTAAACGGATAGATTCATCCGAATGCCAGGAATCTCCCGACGAAACGAGCCATGCCAGGTATTACCATGCCAGATCACCGCATCACCGGGCTCGATATCCATGGATCGGACATTCGGGTTAGCGGCCTCCCCATGGAGTTCAAATTCGCGCGAGCTAGGGTGCCTTGCCAGCCTATGACTACCAGGAACTATTGCCAGTGCGCCAGCTTCCCTCGTGTAAGGCGTTAAGGCGTAGTTCACGTTGGCGACTTGGGAATAAGCGGGAAAGGGAGAGGGCATGCCATTGCCGTTGTCGCTGTGGAGTCGAAGCGGCTCCCCCCCTGGGCCTTTAAAATGAGATCCGATGCTAGAAAGATGGCAGCTCTCGCCAAGCAGATAGGTCACTAATGCAAGCGGACGCTCGAGCATAAGGATTTCTGGGAAAACGGGGTCGTCATAGAGGAGGTAGGGTAGATAACTGAGTCCGGAAAAGTCCTCCTTCTTTGCCTCTAGTAAATCTGGGGAACATCCATAAACCCGCTCAACTCGCCGCGAGATAGCCCGTCTTGCGGCCGTTATTTGGTGGTCATCGAGTGCGCCCTTGATCACCGTATACCCCCAAGCATCAAGGTGCCGGACATGTTCGTGCAATGCCAGTCGATCGATATCGTGTTCGATTCTCGCGAGTGCCTTTAGGTCTCGACTGCGAAGCTCGGAGTGGGCGGCTGCTAGATCGCCAGCTGAATGCTCATGACTGGACTCGGCTTCCATCGTTACCCCCCTATCTATTGATTTCGTGTCTGCTGCTTGCTGATCCCATCGATTGGCCCTATGGCGTTGATCCGCGAGATCCAATGCTTCACTGATTCTTTGAAAACCCATCACGCCTCAAAGTACATGCTAGACGGTCTCGGCCTAGCTGACCAGATAACAGATAACAGATAACAGATAACAGTGACTGGGTCGTGCTGATAGCGCACTGCCCAACGCTCGCGTAAGTCGGCGCTTATTTGAGGCCTCAAGCTGAGAAAAATTTGCTTAAAGTGAATTGAAAATAACTAATAAAATATTGAAATATATAACTAAATAATTTTATAGCGGTAGAAGAAGGCCGTTGAGCGCCTTGCTTGCTGAAGGCCCTATTTCGCGGTTAGGCCTGGTTGCTGGAAGGTTGTCTAGCGCGGAATCTCGCTTCTGAACCCCTCGGAAACTAGGGGCAGCACTCTGCGCTTCAATAGTCCGTCTTGATTGCCCGGTTCATGGGCAGCGCGAATTGGTACCTTAGACTCGTTGATTGGGTGGAGTCAGTCACATCGAGGCCGTATCGAATGGATCGCAGATCTCCGTAGACAAACGTGCCGAATAGCCGATCCCAGATGGACAAGATATTGCCATAGTTGCAATTCGTCCAAGGCCTGGTGTCATGGTGGTGGAACTTATGCATGTGAGGAGTCACCAGCACCCAGGAGAGATACCGGTCAAGCCCTGGCGGAAGGTCGAGATTCGCGTGAGTAAAGTAGGCGAAAAAAGGCGTGATGATTCGGTAAATCACATAAACGTAGGGCGCGATGCCAAATACGGCAATTACAGCCAGAATCAATAGCTCCCTTACCATGATATCGAGGGGATGGTGGCGGGTGCCTGTGCTGGCGTCAACGGTGGTATCGCTGTGGTGAACCAGGTGAAATTTCCATAACCATTTGTACCGGTGTAACGCCGCATGGATCGCGTATTGACCGAAAAAGTCGAGTAGCGCGAGCGAGATCATGAAGGTCAGCCAAACGGGTGCGTTGAGCAGTGGCAATAACCCCCAACTCACTTCATCGATACCGATCAGCTCGAAGGCGATGGCTGCGAGCGTGAGCGTCACGATCCCTGAAGTAACCACAAAGATGAGATTGAAACCGATGTGGCGAAGCCTGTGGTGTTCGAAAGTAAACAGCGGTCGCCAGTTTTCTAAAACGATGAAAACGAGAAGGCTCGCGAAAACGATAAGAATTCTGGTCTCGTCCGTGAGTTGATTAGCGAATTGCTGAATGGCATCCATGCCTAATTATAGTCCAGGTTTGGATGCAAGCGAGCAGCAGATATCACGGGCCGCCAATGTGGCATCGTTAGATTAGTAACGAAGCCTCGCCATTTGATGCGCTTAGTTAGCGCCTTGTTCTTCGTCGGTGTGTACATGGATGCTCGGATGCGATCAGCTATGACGGCGATAGCCCCGATTGATTTGGCATGCTGTAATGCCTTTGTAAAGTTCCATGATTGGCCTGTCAGGCGGCACGAGGTAAAGGGTCGAAATCAAAGTGGACAAAAACGGAAGCGGTGCTCAATTGTTTGAAGCCTAAAAACCATCGACCCTGTCTAAGGCTTAATGAGGTAAACGATGACCGAAAAAAGACGAAACATATTGCTCATTACCACGGATCAAATGCGGTTTGATGCCCTGGGCTGTAACGGGGGGAAGGTGGCACGAACGCCCTGCATCGATTCGCTCGCGGCCGAGGGCATCAATTATCAGCGCGCGCACAATAACCACGTGGTGTGTATGCCGGCCCGGGCGAGCATCATCACAGGCCAGCATGTGGGAACGCATGGCGTGTGGATGAATGGCGTCACGCTGCCAGAGGACTACCCAACCGTCGCTCACGCCTTAGGCAAGGCAGGGTATAACACGGCGCTCATTGGGAAGGCGCATTTTGAACCGTGGCTTGGGTCCCCCGATGACTTCTATGAAAATCGAATGGCCAAGCTCGGTGAGCGCGGACCGCATCGAGGCTTTGATCATATGGAGCTTGCTAATCATTTTTTTGAGGGTCACAGCCACTTTGATCTCGCTATGAACGCGCACCCTGAGGTGAAAGCGAGGTTTTATCCGATGATCACAGAGAAGGGCCAGAATACAGCCAGCACGGGGGAGACGGGTGCAGTGCAGGTTTGGCCAATGGACGTGCCACGGGCGCTGTACCACACGGATTGGGTGGCGGATCGAACGCTTGCTTGGCTGGGAGAGCAGGGCGAGTCACCCTGGTTTTGCTGGATGAGCTTTCCTGATCCGCATCACCCCTGGGATGTGCCTCGCTCAGAACTTCATCGCGTGAACTGGCGCGATCTTGATTTGCCAGCGGCCTATCTGGATGGCGATGACGCTAGGCGGGTGCTCTCGACTAAACCCAAACACTGGCTCGGCTACTATGAGGCGAGTCTCTGGAGCAACCTTGAGTCGCCACGAGAGTATGTTCCTGCGGACATGACCGCTGACCAGGTGCGCGAAATCAATGCGATGACGCATATCGAAAATGAGCTGATTGACGAAGCCTGCCAACGGGTCATTGATCACCTGAAAGCGCAAAACTTGTATCACCAGACGGATATCTTCTTCACCACCGATCATGGTGAATTGCAGGGCGATTACGGTTTGATGTTTAAGGGCCCTTATCATGTAGATGCCCTCATGCGCCTTCCGCTGATTTGGAAGCCCGGTCAGGAAAGAGGCGCACCACAAGTGATAGATGAGCCGGTCGGTCACGTGGACCTAGCGCCTACTTTTTGCGCCATCGCCGGTATTGAGTCAGAGCAGATGGATGGCGTGGTCTTGCCTACGACGGCAGATGAAGCATCAAAGCAAGGCAGAGAAACGACCGTGACAGAATGGGCGTCAGAGCACGGCCCGGTGAACCTCTCCCTTGAGAGTCTCTATCACAAGGATGGTTGGCTGATCACGCGTTATCACGAAGGTTCTGTGTATGACGGCACTGAGGGCGAGCTTTACCAGATGACGGAAGACCCGCTGCAAATGGAGAATCGGTGGGAAGACCCATCACTCGCGTCACTGAAATCGGATTTGTTAGCTGAACTCAGTCAAGCGCATATCCCAATGCGTGAGCCAAGGCGCGCGAGGCTTGCGCCTGTTTAACTGAACCTCGGCAAGGCGAGCAGCAGGTTTGCCCGAGCAAGACTGGGGCGTTGCGGGCCTTGCTAGGCGTGAGGAGAAAAGCCGTATGAGGCGTTTCAGTGAGACAGACCTGCCCGATCTAACGGGCAAGACGGCACTGGTTACAGGCGCAAATACCGGCTTGGGATTTGAAACGGCGCGTTTGCTCGCAGAGAACGGGGCGAGGGTCCTCATTGCGTGCAGGAGTAAAGAGAAGGGCATTGCTGCTGCTGAACGAATCAATCAACGGCTTGCCCAGTCTTGCGCTGCATTTGTCCCGCTCGACTTAGCGAACTTGTCGTCGGTCCGCGATGTGGTTGGACATGTGGAGCACGAAGCGTCACTCGATATGTTGATTAATAACGCTGGCGTCATGGCAACACCGAGGATGCTGACTGCCGATGGATTTGAGCTGCAGTTTGGCGTGAACCATTTGGGGCATTTTGCGCTAACGGCGACGCTATGGCCGCTGCTTGCGAAGAGTTCATCACCACGCGTGGTGACGGTAAGCAGTCTGACCCATTGGCTTGGCCGCATTGACTTTGATGACCTGGGGGGCGAGCAGCGATATCGGCCCATGGGGCGTTATGAGATGTCGAAGCTCGCCAATTTGATGTTCACGTTTGAACTCGCATCGCGTGCTGAAAAAGTTGGAAGCCCGCTTGTAGCGACCGCATGCCATCCTGGAGCGTCCAGCACAGACCTCGCGCGACACCACCCCATCCTCAATGCGCTGTTTGTACCGATGGCTTACGTCCTCAACACAGCTCGTCAAGGCGCACTGCCCACGCTTCGGGCGGCGACCGATGCAAATGCCAATTCGGGCGACTACTTTGGCCCGGAGGGGCTGCTTCAGTTGGCTCGCGGCGCCAAGCCCGTTGGGGTAAGTCAGTCTGCTCGTGATCCTGTTTTGAGAAGAAGACTGTGGGAAGTGTCCGAGATGCTCACGGGCTGCAAGTTTCTGTCGTAGGCCAATTGGACCGACGGTTGATGAGGCTAAGAAACCAGTGATCTCGATTCTCGGCCAAGGTAGGCTTGCGTCTAAAGCATGAAGGGAGAATGAGATGGTAATGAGAACGGGCGCGTTTACAGGGTTTGAAGTCTCCTTGCGTGATCCAGGGATTGCATGGATTCAGCTCAATCAATCCGAGCGGCTAAATGGTCTCACCCACGGTATTAAGCGAGACCTGGTTGAGACCATCACCCAGGCGCAAATGGACCATCGGGTCAGGGTGTTGGTATTCACGGGGTCTGGTAGGGCTTTCTCGGCCGGGGATGACATCTCCGGTCAAAATAAACCTCTATCCGGTGAGGCGCTCATGCCGCCGATTCCGCCTGGGCATGATTCTGAAATCGGAACCTACGAGGGTCTGAGGCATCTGTCGCAAACCCTCAATTTGGCGATTCGGAATTGCGACAAAATTGCCATCGCTGCATTAAACGGGGTTGCGATTCAAACCGGCATGACTATGGCGCTGGCGTGTGACTTCCGAGTGGCGGCGACAAGCGCCAAACTGGGCAGCGCGACGCTCCGCTTCGGCTTGTTGCCGGATGAGGGGGGGCAATACTTGTGCGTTCAATTGATGGGCGTTGCTCGGGCGATGGACTTTTTCATCAACAAAAAGATTGTTGGCGCTGATGAGGCGCTCGACCTTGGACTTGTTCATGAGGTGGTGGACGACGAGTCGCTTGAAGCTCGAGTCATGGAAATGGCGACCGAGATCGCCAATGGCCCTCAGGTTGCTATTCGATTGCTGAAACGGTCAATCTACAACGCGGCGGATATGACGTTTGAACAGTCGTTGGATGAAATCGCATCCAAAACCGCGATTTCTGATCATCACCCCGACGCGCGCGAAGGCGCCACTGCATTCCGAGAAAAGCGACAGCCAACGTTCAACGCTTGGCTTGAGCGCTATCGCTGATGAGCTATAGCGCTTTTCTCCACTGAGAGAGATTGGCCTCGATAATCGTAAAGCCTGCGATCCACAGGCAGCTGTCCCAGGTGTACAGATAGTGGCCGTGATAGGCCCAGGATGCTGCGCAGCACAAGATGATGACTATCGAGGCTCGGCACGCCATAGCGAGTAGGAGCTCAAGCGTTGTCATTGATTGAGCACGCTGGCGCAGCACAACGATCACCGTCAAGGCGGTGGCGTAGATGATCCAAACGCCTGACTCAATCAGGCTCGCCCACGCTTGGAGGGATGCGATAGCAAGTCCCTCTGTATTGGTATACGTGCCGAACTCAGCCAGTTGGATGATGGGTAGCGGTCCCGCTAAAGCAGCGCAATTGGCTGCAGTGATCGCTGAGTAAGTCTGGTTGAATAAAAAGTAACTCGTCTCAAAGTTAAGATCACACAGCCCTTGCTGCGAGCTAAGCGCCACCGCCTCTCCAATCTGCATCATCTCGCGAAAATAAATGAAAAAAGTATTGGCGATGAGCGCGAGGCAACCGAGGCGAAGGATGTGTAGTGCACGAGCAAGGGCTGGACTTGGGCCCTGCCGCAGCCAATAACTTTCGATTTCAAAAATCGCCAGCAGAGCAAACCAGCCGACTAAATCAAGTGAAGTCGCTAGGCGAGTGGTTGCCGCAAGAAGACTTTGCCCTTGGCTCAATGCGCGTTGGAACTTACCAATATCCTCGATGATGTACATGCCAAAGTTAACGAGAAGGAGGGCGTAGACCAACCACTTGATGGTTTGCTGGTGCTTGGCGAGCCAAACCATCATCGAGTCAGATGTGGCCGAAAATGGCGCGATCACTTGCTTAGCTTTCAAACCAAAAGCCATCTGGATCCTCGGGCCAAACGCCCAGGCTCCTGGAGTAGGCCTGGAAGCCCAGTAGGCGCTTAATCGAGTCGGTCTGTGCCTCGACGACTGCTCGGGGCAGCGTTAGATATTGGTTTTCCTCCTGCCGTAGCCATCCGAGCGCATAGGTGTTGACGATTGCAGCCCGCGGCGCGTCGCTATGATTCGCGCCTCCACCGTGCCTGGTGGACCCAAGATAGACGAGGACGGACCCAGCCGGCATGATTGCCTTCTCGGGCGCAGCTCCCTCTGGCTGAGACGACCGGGGAATCACTTCGGTCGCGCCGTTTAGGTCCGTAAATGCGTCCAGGGACCAAAGCGCAGATATTTGAAGTTCGATGGGATCCATCAGTATCGGATAGCACTCATCGTCCCTATGCAGGACCTGTGCTGCCTCACCCGGTAGTATTTCGATCGCTGTGGTGCTGCCAACTTGGTAGTGCGTGCAGTGAGGCCCAAGCGCCGCATCGGCGAGCGCCATCACTAGGGGATGCTCGAGCAATTGTGCGGTGGCAGCGGAATATCGAAGCAAGCCGCCCAGGCGGCGGGTACGATAACCATTGAAATCATTGGCGAATTGGTCGCCCTCAGCATCAAACGCGGGACGCAAGTCCGTGGTGATGGTCGTAATGAGCTCCGAGTCCGCGACTTTCTCGATGATCACGGCGCCATCACGCATGAGGCTGGATTGCATGTCAGCAAGATCATCGGTGGCATGGAAGCGCTGAATCATTTCGTCTGCCTCGGGTCGCTGGGTTGACTGAGTTTTGTCATTGTCTTGATCGATGCCGCTATCTCCGCCTTTTACCGGGTCCCGCACTGGTCCCTATTTTTAGCCTGTATGGTGGAGCCTTTCATGGTGATTGGGCCTGTAGCTGGATACGCACTCCAAAAGGCTAACCTTGGTCTTAGTTGCCTACAAGCAGAATTGACGGTGGATCAATCCAAAGATGGCAGATTATTTTGATGTGCCTTCGGATCAGGGCCCCTCAGGTCGCGATCGGCCAAGAATTCCCGAAAATAAAGCAAGGAATTACAAGTAGCGGCGGTTCTTCGCGCGCGTTGCGGGACGTAATGACGAAGCCCTCGATAGCTCGGGGAGTCAAAAAGGTTAAAGAAACTCAAAGAAAGATAAAGAAAGACAAAGAAAGTTGAAGAAAGATAAAGAAAGTCAAAGCGCGCAATGGAGATCTAAAGAGGACGATAGAGATTGAGTGAGGTAAGGGGAGATCTCTAGAGATCCGAATGGAATGAGGGCGACCTTATAGAAGTCCAAGCATCCGGAATCGTTTAGAAGACGATCGAGTAAAGGCTATGAGGTGCAATGCGCTTCGAACGTCGTATCAAACCACAAGAAGGCCTACCCCAGGCCGAGCAGCAATGACTAATCCAACTGAGCTCTGAGTCGTTGCGCGCTTCTTTGAGGTAAATTGATACCTGGCTGCCCGAATGAGTGGTGGGTCCGAACGGGTGAGAAAGCGCCAGCGGGAATATGGGGTAATCAGTAGGTAGTAAGAAGATAAAGTGAATCAATCCGAGCACCCAAAACAATGAAGCAGCCCAGTATCCTCATTCTTGGTGCTGGTCTAGCAGGTCTCTCAGCAGCCGAAGTGCTTGGCGACGCAGGGTACAGGGTGGTGTTGCTAGAGGCGAAATCTGAAGTGGGTGGGCGCACCTATTCCCAGCACTTGGATGGCGCGGTGATCGAGCGCGGGGCTGAGTTCTATCATCCGGATCATCACGCGTGCGTCGTACAGCGGATGGCGGCCTTTGGTCTTACGCCTCTGCTGCTGCCCAAAAGCGCTGAAGTCACTTGGTTATGTGAAGCGGGGGAAGCTCGTCGCTTGGGCGAATGGGATAGCTTCAAAGGCTCGCTACTCTCTCAGCAGATCAATCGAGATGCTGGCAGGTTCGATCCATCCCTATGGTGGAGCGAGGAGACCGCAGTATTCGACATCAGTTGGCAGGACTACCTGGATCAGCTTGGGGGTGACGAGGATGACAAGCGACGCTTAAAAGCATTGCTTCACACGCTGACCGGGTCGCCAGCGACCCAACATAGCGCGCTCGGCGTTTTGCGAGAAATTGCCCAGTTCGGCGGGCTGGACGAGGCGCTCAACGCGAACGAGTACCGAATCAAAGGCGGCACGCTTCAACTATCAAAGGCGATTGAAGATCGCTTGCTAGCTCAAGGTGTGACAGAGATTCGTTTCGGCGCCACGGTCAAAGGCATCGATCGAGTAACGAGTCGTTACCAAGTGACGCTAGAGGAGGGCGGCATAATCGAGGCGGATGCCCTCTTGGTCGCGTTACCACTCAATGTCGCCACATCGCTAGCCTGCGGGGATGGGCTCGGCGAAGCCTACCCGTCGTTGATGGCGCGCTTGGGCTCCCACGCGAACCGAAGCAGGAAGCATTGGTTTGCTGTGCCAGAGCCATTTGAGGATCGAATCAGTAGCGACACGTCATCGATCGCTTTCACAGAGGGTTCCGGGCAGCTCGGATGTGTCATTTCGCCTTCTGAGGCATCACTCGAGCGAGAGGCTGGCTTGCTGTCACTGGATGTGAACGCTGAGCGGATCGTCTCAGACCATGATTGGGTGGAGGATCCAGCGGCGAAGGGGGCTTGGATGACGCCTCGCGTCGGGCAGATCGCGCTCCTCCATGAGGTGCATCAGTTATCGATTAACCAGCCGAGGCTCCAATGGGTGGGAGGCGATTGGTCACCCAGCTGGGCAGGGTGGATGGAAGGCGCGATTCGGTCTGGAGAAGACGCCGCAGTAAGGCTGATTCGTTCGTTTTCCCGGGCATAGCGGACAGCGCATTGCCTTGGTGCCGGTTGCGACCGGTCCCCGTATGAATTTATGAACCAGACTCCAAAAAAGGATTGGGGATGTACCCAAGGTCATCGCGGTAGCCGATCCTGAGCGGCGAGTCGTCACGCTCGACAATGATTCGGCAGCGTCGCTGGCCTGCTTTTGATAATCGATCAAAGTCGGAGCGACGGAGGCAGGGTCGCATCGGCTCTCTAAACCAGGGCGCGTAGAACTCAATATTGGGTATCGCGCGAACATCCTCCGAGACATTAGGGGTACCACCGTGCCAGGCCCTTACATCACGAATCAAGACTGCGCCTGCTGGTGCTGGGCTGACTGTGCTGTGCATCATCCATTCGGGTTCATCGGCAAGGCTTGGTATGGAATCGCGGCTTCTCTGTGTGCCGGGGATTTGCCGGGTGGCGCCGTTTAGGGCAGTGATATCGCAAGTCAGCACATTGCAGGCGATGAATGGGCAAGGCAGGTCGCGGTAGGTGATGAGCCCCTCTGGGTCGAAGAACGCGCCGTGAACGAACGTTTGCCCGTTAGGTAGCGCATGGGTCGTTCGATCCTGCATATCGGAGTGCAACGGTTGGTAATCGACCGCGCCCGGCAGGCAAAAATCTCCTCCGGCGCTGCGCACAATATAATCCTCTGACTGGAACAGCGTGCGGACAATGGCGTTCAGAATGGGGTGCTCAATCAGTTGGAACCAGCCCCCGTGATGAAGCTGGGCGCCGGTCGTGGACGTGCTACCAAATGAGTAGCGATGAGAGCCCCGGTTGCCTCTCGCTGCTTGATCACGATTAACGATCTCAACCATGACCTCATCGCAATCAACTTGCAGCCGGTGGAGCGCTTCACCCGTAATGACGGAGTGGACGACGACAAAACCATCACGATAGAAGCACTCTGCAATCCGCGCATAGTCATCGGGCTCGCAAATCGTTAATGATGCTGCGCCATTCTTCGCGACGAGCTGCTGCCGCAGCGTTTTGACTTGCTCCGAGTGGGGATCGACTCCCTGCCACCCCAGTGCTGAGCTGCGCCATTCCATGCGATTACCTTTTCCCTGCCCACACGCTTAGTGATTGGGCCTGCTGATGAAATGGAGCAACTTCTGGTTTCTCGGAGGTGGACTCCAAGTGTCGAATGCCAGAATTGAACCGGGTTAGACCGCTCGTTATACGGCGCATAGCGCCGTAACTAACGTTAAAGTTGGTAGGTTTGATTAGGTTTGTGCGGATCACTTACTGCCCCAACGATTGCGAAGCGCTGCCACCAAGAAAGGTCTCAAACCAATCAAGATGCCTTGCCAGTACGTCAACCTCGTAGCTCGGAACCGTAAAACTATGGTGCTGGTCTGGGTAAATGACCAGTTGGGTAGGTACCTCGAGATAGCGAAGTGCCTGATACATTTGTTCTGAGCCGACGGCGGGAACATTAAAGTCCGCTTCACCCACGACGAAGAGCGTGGGTGTTGTTATGGCGGGGGCCTCTAGGAAGGGGTACGACAGCTTCAGCCAACCCTCAAGATTGTCCCAAGGCATGCCTACTTCTTGCTCCCACGCCACGATGTAATGGTCAACTCCGAAGCCGCCCAGCATATTGGAAATGCCCGCGCCGCTCACGGCTGCCTTATATCGCTGGTCTCTTGTGATGGCGTAGTTGGTCAGCATGCCACCATAGCTCCAGCCGTAAACCCCGAGGTGTGTGGGGGCTGCCAGGCCCTCTCTCAAGAGGGTGTCCGTGATCAGCCGAATGTCCTCTCCATCAGGCCCACCCCACTTTGCCCAAATGGCATATTGATAGTTGAAACCGCGCCCTGAACTCCCTCGAGGGTTCGGGGCGACAATGCGATAGCCGGCGCTGGCCATGATGTGCTGCTCAATATCAAAGTCATACTGATGTTGCGCAACCGGACCACCATGAAGATGGAGTAGCGTTGGCATAGGACCTTCGCTATTAGCCGGTGTCAGCATCACGGCGTGAACACTGGGCCGCGAGCCACTTTTTGCCTTTGCAATAAGTTCACCCTCAATAAGGGGCTGACGTTCGTCTACCCACGCGTTGTGCTGCGTGAGTTGCTGGGAAGATTGGCCTCTCGGCTGCCAGTAGAGTTGGGCCGGCTCATTGATCGCCGATTGCAGGGTGAGTATTCCAGCGTTGCCCACTCGATAGTCGTGGACGACCCGCCGCTGAGGGGTTAGTCGTTCTGGTTGGCCTTGATCGACTGACAGTTTGGCAAGCTGCACGCTCCGATCGTCTTCCAGTAAGCAGAAAACCGCTTCTCCTTTGGTATCAAACCGCGGGCTGGTGCAATTGCGATCAAGCTGCCTGGACAAGTTTGAAATGCGCCCCGATTGGCGTTCGATCTCGCCGACGGTTTGCAATGCATACCAAATATCTTTGGCATCCCCTCCATCAAGATAGAGCAGACGCTCGCCGCTCGGCGAATAGATCGGCCGATTCCACCAGCTCGGATCACCGTCTGGTCCAGTACTTTGGGTGAGTTTCCGGACATTGCTCGGGGTTTCGATGTCCAACTCGTAGATGTCCCAATTTTCATGACGGTCAGGATCCTCGCCGCGCTTGCTGACAAATGCGATCCGGGACCCATCTGGCGAGAAGGCGGGCAGGACCGAGTCGTAGCTGGGTGACGTAAGGGGAGTGCTTACCTTCGTGTCGAGTGAGAGGAGCACGATCTGCTGCTTGGTGTTCTTAAGGTAGCCCGCGTTGTCATGTTTGAATAGCAATCGATCCAGAACAATCGGTGCCTCAGTGTCCTCGGGAATATTGTCCGATGGAGGCTCGATATCGGGCTCGACAACGAGTGCGAGCGATTGACTGTCTGGCGCCCAGGCAAAGTCGAGTACGCCATCTTCGGCATCGCTAACGCACGTTAGTGCCCCAGGGCGTTTAAGCGGCAGCAGGCAGACTTGTGTGGTTGGTTCTTCTCCCTCTTTTGCAACGTCTGCCAGGACAGCGAGCCATTCGCCGCTGGGAGAAAATTGTGGACTAGAGGCGCCCCCAGGGACGGAGGTCACGGCACTCGCTCCTCGAGATTGGATATCCACCAGCCAGACTTGTGACTCGTAAGCATCTTTTCCCTCAAGTTTCTTGCTGACGACATAGGCTGCCCAATCCTCGTTGGGCGATAGGTCGGGCTCGCTCAGTCGCTCATAGAGGAGAAGATCAGCGGGTGAGTAGGGCGATGCCTGGGTCGCAGTGGCCAAGAGGCTGCTCGCGAGTACGACGCTCGCCTTTGCAACAAGCGCAGCTCGAGCTCGATCGATGGAGATAAGTGGCCGGCTGGCCTCGGTCGTCCAGCGCCTGAGCGCTTGAGCGCTACGAATCAAAAGGGTCAGCCTTGAAGGCTGGGAACTGCATGATGGATGCGTTGCTGTCATTGGTTGATCTGTAGTTTGCTGCTTGAAGTAACGAAAGATTGCACGGGAGGGATGCGTGACTCAAGCGCGATGATGTGCGATCAACGCATTGTCAGCCAAAATATGGCCGGCGGCGGGAAAACGTTCGTGATAGGGTCAGGGCACCAACGGGAGATTACACATGGATTATTCACCAGAACGGGCAGGTCTGAATGCGGAGCGGTTGAGTCGGATTACCGACTTTCTACAGCGGAATTACATCGAACCGCGAAAAATCTCGGGTTGTCAGGTCGTTGTCGCTCGTCACGGGGCCCTCGCCTATGAAGCCTCGTTAGGACTCATGGATATCGAGCGGACAAGGCCCATGCTTGATGACACCATTTTTAGAATCTACTCGATGACCAAGCCCATTACCTCGATCGCGTTGATGCAACTCTATGAACAAGGTCTTTTCCAGTTAAATGATCCGGTGCACAGAATAATTCCGAGTTGGAAAAATCTCGCGGTCTACGACGGCGGTGACGTCGACAATATGTCGCTTAAGTCGCCTGATTCGCCGATGACTGTTCGCCACCTGCTTGGACATATGGCGGGATTGTCTTACGGCTGGTCAGATCATCCGGTAGATGAGGCTTATCGGCGGCGTGATGTGAGTCGTGGGGAGGGCGCGACCCTTGAAAGTTTCGTCACTCAGCTGAGTGAACTGCCGCTCGTTTACTCGCCGGGCACGCAGTGGCGGTATTCACTGGCAACGGATGTTTGCGGTCATCTGGTTGAGGCGCTATCAGGTCAGCCGCTGGATGAGTACTTCGCCGAGCACATTTTTGAGCCCCTTGGAATGACCGATACTGCGTTCTCCGTAGCGCCCGACAAGGCAGATCGATTTGCGGCCAATTACCAGCGCCAAGCGGATAAGTCGTTAAAGCTGATCGATGACCCCGAGCGTAGCAGTTACTTGAAGCATCCCACGTTCTTCTCCGGCGGTGGGGGGTTAACCGGTACGATCAAGGACTATCTGAACTTCTGCGAGATGCTGCGGCAAAAGGGCGTCTTGGGTAGTGAGCGGATCATTGGCTCTAGAACGCTTGCGATGATGCATCGGAATCACTTGCCTGGCGGCGGTGATCTTGCGTCCAGTGCGCTCGGAGACTTCTCAGAGACAGCGTATGAGGGCGTAGGGTTTGGTCTCGGATTCGCGACCTCGATGGATGAAGTGGCGACAGGTCAAGTCGGAGCCGGCGACTATTACTGGGGAGGCGCAGCATCGACCATTTTTTGGGTGGATCCTGTGGAGGACCTCGTCGTGATCTTTATGACGCAACTGATGCCGTCGGCGACGTTTAACTTCAGGGGGCAGCTGAAAAATATCGTGTACTCAGCGATTGAGGATTAACGCGGCGCGATGCTTCGCTCCTAGGGAATAAGGCATTCAACGCTGTGTGTTGCCAGCAGGGTGGTCTTAGAGGGCCACCGAGGCGTTCTTCTGAATGTGTTGATTGAGCGTCGACTTAGAGGCACGGAGGTTTGTCTCTGCAGATTCGCCCAAGGCGATAGCGAGAGAGACCTGAATTGCATCGAGGATGGCGAGCGCAACAAGGCGTGAATTCATCGGAGTATAAAGATGCGTGTCTTCATCAACATCACAGGCAAAAACCATGTCAGCCGCGTCGGCGAGGGCTGAGTCAGAGCGGGTGAGGGCAATGGTTGAAGCACCTTGGTCCCTGCATTGTTTAAGCGCTTGAATCAGTTCGGGCCATTCTCCCGTTTGCGACACAAAGACAAACGTCTCCCCGCGCCGAGTAATCGAAGCGGACTGAAGAATGGTGGGCGTGTCCACCGCGCTGCGGCAAGGGATGCCCAGCCTAAAGAATTTATGCACTGCATCTTGGGCGACTAATCCCGAGGCACCCAGCCCAGCGAATACTATGTGCGATGCGGATCGAAGGCGTTCTGCTGCCATTTCAAATGGTAGATTCTGGCTGATGCCAGACACATCCAGCAGGGATCGCGCGCAACTTTCCAGTACCTTAGATGCCGCCAACTGAAGGGAGTCGCTGGTGGATATTTCCCGATGGAGCACTGTGTTTGACGGAGTAATGCGCGTCAATAGCGCATCTTTGAAATCGCGAAATCCCTTATAACCTAGTCGCCTACAGAGTCTTATGACGGTGGGTTCGCTGACACCGACGCGGCGGGCTAACTCACCCACCGACATTTGTGAAATGGGATTTGGCTCACTCAGAATGAAGTCAGCGACGCGGGTCTCAGAAGGCGATAGCCTGTCGCGTTGCTGCTCGATAATACGGCTTGCTGTCTGCATAAGTAGCAAAACTACATAATATGTGCTTGAAAGTCACGTTAAATTGTAGCTAAACTACAAATTCTCGTGCAAACCCACCTATCCAAAAGTTTTCTTATGGCGCAACTCAATCCGGTTGATCTCTTTGATCTTGTTATCTTTGGCGGGTCAGGGGACCTCGCGCTCAGGAAGCTGATACCCGCACTCTGGCACCGGCACTGCGATGGTCAGCTCCCAGTCGGCAGCCGAATCATTGGCGTTGGCCGAAGCCATATCGACCATGACCAGTATTTGGCGTTGGTTGCACAATCACTGGAGGCTGCAACCGGCGAGAGCACGGTTCACTCGGAGTGGGCAGCATTTTCGGATCGAATCGATTATGTCGAGGTCGATGCTCTTGACAGTCAAACCTGGGATCCGCTGTGTGAGACGCTAGCAGGTCGCGAGCAAGTCTTGAGAGCGGTCTACCTTGCCACGCCGCCAACACTCTACGGACCCGTTGCGCGAGGGTTTAAAGAGCGGGGGCTCATCGTTCCCGATATGCGCATCGTGCTTGAGAAGCCGGTTGGGAGGAATTTCGAATCGGCGCGAGAGATCAATGACGAGGTAGGGCGCTATTTCTCTGAGAGTCAGGTGTTCCGCATAGACCACTATCTCGGTAAAGAAACCGTTCAAAACTTGCTCGCGCTCCGTTTTGGTAATGCCATCTTTGAACCGCTGTGGCGCCGCGAAGTTATCGATCACGTGCAAATCACGGTCGCCGAAGAGTTAGGCGTCGGCGACCGAGTGGGTTTTTACGATGATATCGGCGCCCTAAGGGACATGGTGCAAAACCATTTGCTCCAATTGGTCTGCTTGGTGGCTATGGAGCCGCCCGCAAATTTAGATGACGACGCGGTTCGTGACGAAAAGATCAAGGTGCTTCGGGCACTGCGGCCATTGACCGAGGACCTGCTGAAATCCTCATCGGTGCGTGCGCAGTACCTCTCAGGCGCTGTGAAAGGAGAGCTCGCCGCTTCTTATGCAGAGGAGCTTGGTGAGGCGAGTCAGACTGAGACCTTCGTTGCGCTGAAGCTTGAGATAGATAATTGGCGCTGGTCTGGTGTTCCTTTTTTCGTAAGGACGGGCAAGCGGTTACCGGAGAAACGTTCAGAAATTGTCATTCAGTTTAAGCCCGTGCCGCATACGATCTTTGATGCGCGGGTGAGCGCAACCTTGCCCAACCGATTGACTATCACTTTACAGCCAGACGAAGGAGTGAACCTCACCATGATGGCCAAAGAGCCTGGTCCCGGTGAGTTTGGGCTGCGGCCAGTGTCGCTCGACCTGAGTTTTGAAGAGACCTTTGGCATTCGTTATCCAGACGCCTATGAGCGATTAGTCATCGAGGTGTTACGGGGTAATCAAGCGCTCTTCATGCGGCGCGATGAAGTGGAGGCGGCCTGGCGCTGGAGCGATGGCGTCATCGAAGGCTGGGCGCAATCCGGTCAGCCGCTTGAGACCTATGTCGCTGGCTCCTGGGGGCCAACCGAGGCATCCATGATGCTCGACCGAACGGGTCGTGCATGGAACTAAAGGCGTTTTCCAATCGAGCGGAGGCGAGCGATGCAGCCGCTCAATTTGTTGCGGCCAATGTTTGCTCGATACTAACCAACGCGCCTGAGGTGCTGGTCGCGGTTCCCGGTGGGTCAACCCCTCACGCGTGTCTTACGCTACTTGGACAGCAAGATTTACCTTGGCAGAACATTGCAGTCACCCTAACGGATGAGCGGGATGTTCCAAGGGACCATCCGGACAGTAATTTTGGATTGCTCCTTGAAACGGTATTTGCAGGGCAAGCCTTGACGGAGCGCTTTGTGCCTCTGAATGAGGATGCCGTCTTTGGAACCCAACATCTTCCGCTAGTGACGCTCCTGGGCATGGGAGAGGACGGCCACTTTGCGTCCATTTTTCCTGATGTGACTGAGCGAGATACCTTGCTTGATGCTAGATCAGAGCGCCTACTGGCCTCAGTCACCACGGGAAGCAGTCCCCATCCACGATTCACACTGACCATGGCGAGGTTCGCGCGGGCCGAGGCGACAGGACTGCTCATTTTTGGTGACACGAAACGATCAGTACTTGAGGCGCCTGCGTCGCTCCCGGTCTCCCATCTCATTCAGGCCATGGATGATCGGTTGACCGTTTTTTGGGCGCCGTGAGGCCTAGCTATCCCTGGGGGGACAAGGGACCCCATTTTGTTTTAGACGTATAAGCCGCGCTGTGAACTGAGCGCGTAACCAAAAAAGAGGTCTTCCAATGATGTTAAACCCGGTGCTCGAAACAGTGACTGAGCGAATTAAAGAGAGGAGCTTAGACACTCGGCGCCAGTACCTTGCTCGCATGGCTAATGCCGCTCAGGCGGGCCCAGCGCGAGGCCATCTCTCGTGCAGTAATTTGGCCCACGGTATGGCGGCTTGCGCGAGTCAAGACAAGAATCGCTTGACGGACGAATTGGTGCCCAATATCGCGATTGTCACCGCGTACAACGATATGCTCAGCGCGCACGCGCCGTACGAGCGCTATCCAGCCCTGATCAAGGAAACGGCAGAAAGGTTGGGTGCGGTGGCTCAAGTCGCAGGCGGAGTTCCCGCGATGTGTGATGGGGTCACTCAGGGACAACCTGGCATGGATTTGTCGCTGTTTTCGCGAGACGTGATTGCGATGTCTACCGCGGTTGCGCTGTCCCATAACATGTTTGATGCGGCGCTCTGCCTTGGCGTGTGCGACAAAATTGTGCCCGGTATGTTGATGGGGGCGTTGAGTTTTGGGCACTTGCCGATGCTCTTTGTTCCAGCAGGACCAATGCCGTCTGGTCTGCCTAATAAAGAGAAAGCGGCCGTTCGAGAAGCCTACGCAAGCGGTCAGGCAACCAAGTCAGATCTCATTGCCGCAGAGTCGGCGGCCTACCACAGCCCTGGTACTTGCACCTTCTATGGAACCGCGAACAGCAATCAAATGCTGCTTGAGTTTATGGGATTGCAGCTGCCAGGCAGTTCCTTTGTGAATCCGGATGACCCAGCAAGGGACGCCTTCACGCGAGCGTCTGTAGAGACCGTGTTGAGCAATATTCAGGACGGGCAGCGCTACACGCCGCTCGGTGAGATGGTCAGCGAGGAGGCCATAGTGAATGCAGTGGTTGGTCTTCTGGCCACTGGAGGCTCGACTAACCACACCCTGCATTTGGTTGCTATCGCAAAAGCGGCGGGGATCTCACTCGACTGGGGCGATATGGCGACTCTGTCGACGGTCATTCCTCTGATGACGAGCGTTTATCCGAATGGCAGCGCTGACGTGAATCACTTCGAGTCAGCGGGCGGGCTCGCAGTAGTGATTACTGAGTTGCTTGAGCACGGACTGCTACATCCAACTGTGCGTACCTGTGTGGGCGAGGTGATGGCAGACTTTGGCAGGCGAGCGACGCTAGCAGAGGGTGCTATCAGCTGGCCAGAGGAGCGC
The DNA here is from genome assembly GCA_913052075.1 of uncultured Gammaproteobacteria bacterium. GTDB lineage: Bacteria > Pseudomonadota > Gammaproteobacteria > Pseudomonadales > Azotimanducaceae > UBA9926. Next base: position 16,410 of record CAJXDD010000004.1, on the reverse strand, counting down.
CCGACTTCGAGTGATCACACCATTATTCGTCCGGTTGCTAATCCTTTCCAAGCGGAAGGTGGCATCAGTGTTGTGAAAGGCGATATTGGTCGTGCGGTGGTCAAAGTGTCGGCGGTTGCGGAAGAGCATCGCACCATCGATGCGCCTGCCCGTGTGTTCCAGTCTCAAGATGAATTTGCTGAAGCATTTGAAGCGGGGGAATTGAACGAAGACATGGTCGTTGTACTGCCGGGGCAGGGCCCCAAAGCGATGGGAATGCCGGAATTGCATCGATTAACGCCTTACTTGGGCGTGATGCAGAACAAAGGGTTAAAAGTAGCGCTCCTCACTGACGGAAGAATGTCTGGGGCGTCGGGCAAGGTTCTAGCCGCGATTCAGGTAACGCCAGAGGCTGCTGATGGCGGGTTAATTCAGAGGATTCAGTCGGGTGACCGCATCGTGATCGACAGTGAACAAGGGGAACTCCGCGTGCACGCAGCCCTTAACGAGCGGAGCGAAACACCAAAATCTGGTCATAGCAAGGATGTTGGTATGGGGCGGGAGTTATTCCAGGTATTTAGAGACCGTGTATCCAGTGCTGACGCTGGTGCGAGTGTGGTGCTATGAACGCGATCGAGCTGATTCCTGCCAAGCGTATTGTTCCTGTCGTAGTGATTAATGACGCGGCTCACGCTGTCCCGCTTGCAGAGGCGCTAGTTGATTCAGGGATTGAGTCTATCGAAGTCACATTACGCACGAGTTCAGCGATGGATGCTATCGCGGCCCTCGCTCGAGCATCTGTGAACATCAAGATTGGTGCAGGCAGCGTCGCGACGCCGGATCAATTGAGAGCAGTAAGGGAAATTGGCGCTGAATTTGCGGTTTGCCCGGGAGCAACCGAAGCGCTCCTTGATGCCGCGATGCGGGACTCTATTCCGCTGGTGCCCGGAGCATCGACGGCGAGCGAGGTGCTGGCACTGCTCGAGCGAGGTTACACCTTACAAAAATTTTTCCCAGCCGAGTTACTGGGTGGGCTTAATATGGTCCGGGCGCTCAGTGCCCCGATTCGCGCCGTTCAGTTTTTCCCCACAGGCGGGATCCATGCGGGGTTGGCGGCAGACTATCTATCTAGCCCGTCGGTTCACTGTATCGGTGGCTCGTGGTTTGTGCCATCGGCCGCGCTCGATGCAGGGGATTTTGATGAGATCAGGCGATTGAGTTGTGAAGCGCAGTCGTTAATACCAGCTTAGCAGGCTGTTGACGCAAGGCGACGGTCGGGTCCTTCATTGAGACGAGTCGGTAAGCCTTAGCCGCATGCCGTCTGAAGCGATACACTCGCTTGACGAGGGGTTAAACAGTAAGACGTTAATCGATGGGAGCCGCAACGGATAAAGTGACAGATAGCGCATCAGACAAGGCGGTAGCAAACGCTTGGCGAGTGGTTGCGGATGTTGGCGGCACCAATGCCAGGTTTGCGGTTGCAAGGGATGAAGGGTCCATCTCGTTGGTCACGCGTTATTCGGTGGATCAGTATCCCAGCATTGAGCAGGCACTATCAGTCTTTCTCCATGAAGTCGCGGTTCATGGCTACAGCGGAACACCAGACGCTGCTTGCTTTGCGCTGGCAGGGCCAATTGATGGGGATGAGATTCGGTTCACGAACAGCGCTTGGGTTGCGAGCCGATCGAGACTTTCGAGTGCCTTGGGGGGCATCTCCGTTGATTTTCTCAATGACTTTGCCGCCATCGGCCACGCGATCCCGTATTTGGATTCATCGGACTGGGTCCAAATGGGTGGTGGGGCGTCGCATGTCGCTTACCCTATCGTTGTGCTGGGTCCTGGCACGGGGCTCGGCGTGTGCACCCTTCTCGAGACAGAACATGGGGTAACCGTCGTCGAAGGCGAAGGGGGGCATGCTGATTTCGCGCCTACCAACTCGGATGAGGCGTTAGTCCTCGATGTTTTGAGCGCCCGATTTGGGCGAGTGTCTATCGAGCGCCTGCTTTCTGGCGATGGGCTGCTGAACATCTACGGGGCACTGGTGGAGCTAGAGAGCTTAAGTCCAGGTCAGAGCGGAGGCAGCGTCGTTGCTGAGCCTTCCGATGTGTCGGCGCTTGCGCTAGCAGGTAATGATCCGGTCGCGGTGCGTGCGCTTACTATGTTTTGCAACATTTTGGGCAGTGTTGCTGGTAATTTGGCGCTAACACTGGGCGCCAAGGCGGGTGTCTATATCGCAGGGGGTATCCCGGGCAAGGTCTTATCGTTTCTGGAAAATAGCGACATACGAGCCCGATTCGAAGCCAAGGGTCGTTTCCAGGCTTATCTGCAGAATATCCCGCTCAGAGTAGTCATCAAGGAAGATTTAGGGCTGCTAGGCGCCGCGCACTTTCTTTCAAACAGGCGCCCATAGCCAATGGGCATGACTGTGATGGGGGTGAGCTTAAGTGTGGCTGTGACAGAGGACCGTATCACCATGATTACCGCGTTGTTATTGAGAATGACGATATAGACCGGACTCGTTAACAGGACAATGAAGAGGGGTAGGACATGGCGGCATATTTCATTGCTCAGGTGAGTATTCAGGATAGGGACGCGTATCAAGCCTACGAGCAAGGGTTCATGGCGATCCTTGATCAGCATGGTGGGCAGTTGGTGAGCGTTGATGAGCAACCGCTGGTCCTAGAAGGAGATTGGTCTTGCACTCGAACGGTTCTTCTAAAGTTTGAAACCGCCGAGGCTGGGGAGGCTTGGTACCGCAGTGATGCCTATCAGACACTGGCGCAAGTTCGTTTTCAGAACGCCACGTCTAACATCGTTATGGTTCAAGGGTTCGTCTGATTCTTCAATGCTAACAGTGGCGGCGTTCAGCATGCCTCAGCGCGTGCGACAGGTGCTAGATTTATAGCTCTCAAGGGGAGGCAAGTGCTCCACAAAGGGCTGGGTCAAATTCATATGAGCGTTGTCCCTTGGGTGATGCCTTGTTGGGAGCGTTAGCCCTTAAGTGCCATCCCGTTGTAGGTCTGCAAATCAACGACGGATTTGGTGTTACTAGTGCGGCCCCGACATCGGCTGTTGTGCGGTTTGCGATGGTGGAGTGGTAGAGTCGGTTAATGGAGACACCAAGAGAGAGCCACGATGGAACCATTTTTTTCATCCGCGCAGCGAACTCTGCAAGCCACTCGGCAAACCACCCAGCTTGCAGATCGTTTGCTGGAAGCATCGGTCACTTCATCGCTTAGCGACGATCAAGCTCGATTAGTTGAGTCCAGACCATTGTTTTTTTTAGCCACGGTTGATTCGTTCGGTTTTCCTTCTTGCTCATACAAAGGCGGCGCGCCAGGGTTTGTTCGCGTGTTGAGCCCGACGCAGCTCACGTTCCCTCACTTCGACGGAAATGGAATGTTTATGTCGCTAGGGAATATTGCTGATCGAGCGAAGATCGGAATGCTCTTTATTGACTTTGAGCGGCCCCAACGGCTCAGGGTTCGAGGCGAGGCGCAGCTCATTGATTCCGGGCCGCTTGTAGAGAGTTATCCCGGTGCCCAGTATGTCGTGCAACTAGAAGTCTCAAACGTTTGGGTAAATTGCCCGAGATATGTGCATCAAATGACGGCAGATGCTGCTTCTCCTTACGTCCCGGATGAAGCTGGCGAATCGCCGATCGCGTTATGGAAGCGCCTCGATGTGATGCAGGACGTGCTTACCGATAGTGATCGTACGCGCGCGCTAGCAGCAGGACTCATCTCCATTGAGACTTACCAGCAGATGGTGAGCGAGGGAGACCTGCTTTGAGAGGCCGATCCTGTCTGGCGCACCAGCTGAAAAGCCGATATGGCCGAAGCAATGGTGGAGGCGGAGGAGGAGTCAACCTAATGCCTCATGCCGAGTTCGAGTCGCGAAGTTATTTCGACGCGACCGCGAAATCCCAAAAGATCAGGAGTATTCACTCGGTCGGCTCGGGCATTGATCCTGGCACGATAAAGTAATGCCCCATTCGATGACCTGCTGCTAGGCAATAGACCTCCTAGTCGAAAAATAACAATATGGCTGGCAACAACTTCAAGGACATAGCTTATGAGCCAAGCTTCGATTCCTGCAAGGTCAGCATCAACTCCCTTTGATGAACTGTATGAGGTGTTGGCCGATGCCGGCTGCTTGGTGGTTGAGGGGCTGGCTTCAAAAGAGACAATGGGCGCCGTTAGAACCGAATTGGCCGCCGATATGGCCGCGGTTTCGGCAGACAAGGATGATCCCGCTGCGTTTTACCCTGGTCTTACTCGTAGAGTGACGGGGTTGATGCATCGCTCAGCCACTGCGCGCGAGTTGTTGATGCACCCAGTGGTAGAGGCGCTTGGTGACCGTCACTTGCTCCCAAACTGCACGAAGTGGCAGCTGAACGTCTCTGCTGCGCTCGATATAGGCCCTGGAGCGCGAGATCAGATATTGCACCGCGAGGAAGATCTCTATCCTTATTGGGCGCCGCCTCGCCCTAACTTGATCCTAGCAAGCATGTGGGCCATTTCTGACTTCACTGCAAGAAATGGGGGTACCCAGATCGTGCCGGGTAGCCATAGGTGGGAGGTTGATAGAGTGCCCCACGAGCATGAAATTGTGCGCGCCGAGATGGCCGCCGGTTCGGTCTTATTTTGGTTAGGCGGAACACTTCATGGAGGCGGTGCGAATACCACGGTCGATGACTGGCGGTATGGGCTGATTTTGACCTATAACCTAGGGTGGCTGCGGCAGGAGGAAAATCAGCATTTATCCATTCCGCTTCAGGATGCGCTGTCACTGCCCGAAGAAGTGCGCTCTCGCATGGGCTTTGACATGGATTATGATGGGGCACTTGGTTTTTACGACAAAAGCATTTTGCTTGAGGGTGCTCCGCGTCTAGAAGCGAAGGATCTTTCCTGACAACCAAGAGAGACGGCCAGCAACGCAGCAGGGACAGACCGTTATGGGTCCGCTAAAGGCTTTGATGGATCCGCTAAAAGTTCCGTAGAAAGCGAGACAGGCTGCCACACGAGCGACCCGCGGCCAGGCAGCGCACAGTTCGCGGAGCCTAGAAGGGCGTGTTTTTGAAAGTCAGTGAAGGATCTCTCAGATGGCCGCTCAGGTCTCCGAACAAGGGATGCCGTATGTCGCGGGTAGCAAAAGACCACTCGCCATCTATGTATCGAAACTCGTCAAAGTATTCGCCAACAAAAATGACCTGGAGCGGACGGTCTGGTGTTTGTTGGTAAACCTGAACGTAAGAGTGGCCCCTTGCCTCGCTGCCAGAGTCAGCTAAGGTGATATCGATGTTACTGACCACGTGCTTGGTTCTCGGGGTGCCATCGTCATACACAATCACATTGGTCGCTGAGTCAGGACTGGGTGGCTCACCCTCGACCAGCCATCGGGCGTCCTTCATGAGTAAACCAAAACGTGTGAAATCACCATGATCGATTGCCGTACAGTAGTCGTGCATCAGGCGCTTAATTAAGGCGCTCGCAAGTAATGGGTCCTGGTTCATGTTGCTGACTCCGGTAAATTTACTTTGATTGAACGATGCACTTGGCTAAAACGCGGGTAAGCTTTCCTAAATTGGCGTGGCGCGTAGTTGTATGCTCGCCGACTCCGGTGAGATCATTATACCCCCGGTGCTGGCCCGCACTCGATGCTTCATTACAAACCGAGAAGCAGTTTGTCCATGGCTTAACGAAAGCCTTAGGGTGGGCGACTGGGACCTAGGGTGGACTCGATTGTTAGTGCGGGCGGAGCCCAGGCGACCCCAGTAGCCAAGTCCATTGCCAGAGTCCGTCGAGACGAATACGCACGCGGGCGATCAGTACTGGGGCGCTTTGCTCTGCTAATCGATTGTTTAACCTGGAAGGAAAAGATGGGCGGCTAAAGGACGGCTGGTTGGAGAATGAATGTGGGGAAATGGTTAAAGACTTTTATGGCCATGGTCATTAGTTGCTGGGTTGCGGTGCCGGCCAGTGCGCAAGCGGTGGACTACTTCGAGGCTAATCGGGCCATGATTCGCAACGGGGTGCAGGCAGTATTGACCTGCAATGGACTCTTTACCTCAGAACGCACGCTCGATCAGGTGTTTGCAGAGGAGCTTGCTTACTTGGGAGAGAGTGTCATTGGTACCGCGTCGGACGGTAATTACTCGGTGGACTTGAATCGAAAAGGCGTCCTGGTCGGCGGAGATGCTGACGGCGTGCAGATCGGGGCAGTGTTTCGAGAGGGTATTGGCTGTGTGGTCATGCCGCCTGGAATGGCGCTAGAGGCCACTGCTGCCTTCCCATCCCTACCATCTTCTAAGTTCCAGAGTGATCTTGAATCGGTACCTTGGCCATTGGGGGATCAAATACCCGCTCCTGTCTTACCGACAGCGCGTAAGGCCGAAGTGCAAGCGGTTTCCGACTGGGCTTTTGATCGAGCGTCGCCTGAACAAGTGACGGTTAGCCTTTTGATAGTCAAAGGCGGTCAAATCATCCATGAGCGTTATGCGCCAGGATTTGATCGCCACACCAAAACGAGAACGTGGTCGACGGCGAAGAGTATCGCAGCCACGCTGATTGGTATGCGAATCGATGAGGGGGCTCTTACTCTTGATCAGTCGCTCAATGTGGATTGGCTGCCAGAGCTTAAATCGGCTGGGTCAGACCCTCGAGACGCTATTACCCTTCAGCACGCACTGCACATGAGTACTGGACTCTATCCGGTGGACAGTTTCAGGATGGAATATGCCACAGGCTCAGGGCTCTCTTATTGGGCGGGGGCGAGCTCAGTGATGGGAGCGCTCAATCGAGGTTTGGTGCGCGAGCCGGGCTCGTACTGGGAGTACGAAAATTACGACACACTCCTTGTCGTGCTTGCGCTGAAGCAAAGCTTTGAAGATCCAATGGACTATCTCAGTTATCCTCAAACGGCATTGTTCGGTCCGCTTGGCATGAACAGCACACTCGCGAGCACCGATCGCTTTGGTGACTTTATCTTTAGCAGTCAGGTGTATACGAATGCGCGTGATCTCGCTCGTTTTGGCTTACTGCACTTGAACCGAGGCGAGTGGCAGGGGGAGCAATTGGTTTCGAGGGACTGGATTGACTTTATGGTTACCCCAGCGCCCTCGAGCGATGTTCGAGGCAACGATTATGGCGCGCACTGGTGGCTCGTGCCCGATGATCGAAAAGGTGACGTGCCAGCCGATGCTTATAGCAGTGCGGGAAATCGAGGACAGTATGTGATCGTCGCGCCTAGTCACGATCTTGTGGTGGTTCGGAGAGGATTAGATTTTGGTCGTCAGGGATTTGATCGATGGGAATTGCTCGCGAAGGTCATTGCGGCGCTAGCGGAATAACGGTTTGCCCTCCGCCTTTAAGCCGCGCCCAGGTTCCTCAACAGGCTTGGCGCTAGGTATATCATCGGTGTCGAAGGGTTGATCGGCACGGCTATTGTGACTGGTACTCTGCGCGGTTTTGCGGCATGTTTCGGTGATGGCCGAAACCTCAATGCAGGGCGAGAGACCGGCAACAAGGGATATCTGGATAGATGGTTTTATAGGCGACTGGATAGGGAGAAAAACGGATGGCCGAATCACGAAAACCTGGCGCTGCCAGGGCGCCCGGGCATACCTATCAAGAAGCGATTTTGAAGGATTCATCGAGGCCGCCCGAGGCGTTCCTCGATTATTCCTACGAGTTTATGGGCGACCAAGACATCCCCTATAGCCATTACACCTCCAAAGACTACGCGGCGCGGGAGATGGAAAACCTATGGCCCCATGTTTGGCAAATGGCGTGCCGTGAAGAGCACATTGCTGAGCCTGGCGACTATCAGGTTTACGACATCGGTCATCTTTCAGCGATTGTGACGCGCACCGAGTCCATGGAGATCAAGGCCTACGTCAACGCCTGCATGCACCGGGGAACAGCGTTGAAACCCCCGGGCGATAATGGTTTTTGTCAGAGTTTTCGTTGCCCGTTTCATGGTTGGATTTATTCCCTAGATGGTGAGTTGGTCGAGGTGCCAGAGTCGTGGGATTTCCCTCATGTAGGCGCTGAAACGCATAGCCTTAGGGAGATCTTGGTTGACACCTGGGCGGGGTTTGTTTTTGTTAATTTCGATCGAGAGGCAGAGCCCCTTGATCAGTTTCTTGGGGTGTTACCCGAGCATTTTAAAGACTTCGATATTGGCAACCGGTATATCGAGACCCACGTGTGCAAGCGATTGCCCGTCAATTGGAAGGCTGCTGAAGAGGCTTTTATGGAGGCCTACCATGTGAAGGAGACCCATGCGGGTGGGCGAGACTTTTCAGAGCCAGTGACGACTTACGATGTTTACCCGCTGAATGTCAGCCGTTTTATTCACACGGTGGGATCAGTCAATCCGAGGATGCCGGTGCCGCCGACGGAACAGGAACTGCTGAGTGCCATGTGGGGCAGGCGGGGCGCGAATGACCAAGCGTGCCCGACGGTGCCCGAGGGCGTCACGGCGCGTGATGTCTATGCAGAGGTCGTGAAAAAGAACCTGGGCGAGCAATACGGTCAAGACTTCTCTCATTACTCGACCGCGCAGACGTTAGATTCAATCGAGTATTTCCTGTTCCCGAATTTCTTTATCTTTCCGGGTCTCTCTCTACCGATGGCATATCGATTTAGGCCGGACCCAAGCGACCCAGACTATTCGTATTTCGACCTGTATTTCTTGCGGCCCAGTCAACCAGGTGTGACGCCGCCACCACCGCCTGAGCCGATCATGTTAGATGTCAAAGACAGTTACACACTCGCTGAAGGGCTAGGGTTTTTGGGCGCCGTGTACGATCAAGATACGGACAACATGGCTGCACAAACCCGGGGGTTTAAAACCTGCGCGAAAGGTGGGCAGACGCTAGGCAATTATCAGGAGATCCGTATTCGCCACCTCCACAGTCGAGTACAGGACTATATGGGTGGTGATCAGTGACCACTCTCGAGATGCCAGCGCTAGCCCCTGAGCAGCGCGTCGTGGTAACGGTTGGAGATAGCTGTGTGCTGGTTTGCAATGTGGGTGGCGTGCATTACGCGGTCGAAAATCGCTGCACCCACCAAGAGACAACCCTGCACGAGGGGCGAATTAGGCACGGGTTTATAGCCTGCCCGTTACATGGTGTGCGGTTCGATCTGAAAACAGGCGAACCCAAAGGTGACTTAACCCGAATCCCGCTTCGGACTTTTAGCTTCACGGAAGAGGACGGCACCCTGACAATTAGCGATGCTGAGTGTTGATGAGTGTTGATGAGTGGCTATTCTTGGCGCGGGATTTTGGAATTAACCCTATGCCGTTTTGCGGGGTTAAACGGCGTGTTGCGGTTTTCTCTTCTTTTTCCCCCTCTCCTTAGGATCAAGACTCCAAGATGCTGCGGCTGTTTTCGGTATCCCGCATGGGTGTTTAGAGCGGTGGGCTCAATCATTCATGGCTGATGCGCATCTTAATCGACTGATACAAGTTCATTTTCCAGAATCGACAGTCACTGGCATCGAGCGGTTGACCGGTGGTGTGTCCGCAGACGTGCACAGAGTTGACTTAGATAATGGGGGCGCACCCCGCTCTGTTGTGGTTCGAGAACATGGGGAGCGCCATGGTGGGCACTCCGCCAGCACCGAATTCGCCCTGTTACAGGCATTACACGAGAGCGCTGTCTTGGTACCGAAACCGCTGGCACTCGATACCTCCAAGACGATTTTGGAACACGATTGCTTAGTGATCGAATACATCGCTGGCGACTCGGGCTTTCCGAGTGCTGAGGTGAACCACTATTTGGCGCGGGCGGCTGACACACTTGCTGGGATCCATAAAAGGGTGTTGCCTGGATTGTCTGCGCTGCCAGAGCTGCCGGATCGCCTAGAGCCGTTGCCAGAGGTTTTTGATTACTGGCCAGAGGGTGAGCAGTGGCAGCAACTCAAGCGGTTTCTGCAGCAACACGATTGGCCTTTGTTCTCTGGTGCTCCTTCGCTACTGCATGGTGATTTTTGGCCAGAGAACCTGTTGTGGAAAAACGGTGAGCTTGCTGCAGTATTGGATTGGGAGGATGCTGCAGTCGGTGATCCGCTCTCTGATTTAGCAGCTAGCCGCGTTGAATTTCGGTATCGATTTGGGCAGCAGGGGATGCAGATTTTCACCGGTGCTTATTCTCGCCACCAGACAATTGACTCTACTAGGCTCGCTCTATGGCAGATCTACGTCTCAGCGGCGGGCCAACACTTCATGGGTGACTGGGGCCTGCCGGTCGAACGAGTACAGCACATGCGGACGGTGGCGCTCAGCACGATCAAGGAGGCTGGAGAGGCATTGATGAGTGGAGGAGATCTACTCGAGCTGGATCGTGAGCGTCTCGCGTAAGACTGATTGCTGCTTGTTCTAAAGCCTGACGAGAGCATTTAACGTGAGTGATTGGCGTGTTGTCGATTGATTAGCAGGTAGTAACGGCAAACAACATCCTGCAGTGTGTAAGAGCGACTCTGCCCAACTCTTCCCGTTCGCTGATAAAAATGCGCTAGATGTTTATTACTCGCCGGAAAAAGCAGTTTATGAAAATGCGCAGTAAAGCAGGTTGACCACATTTAACCGGCTGGTCTCGGATCGAGCAAGGCGGATGTTATGCGTAATAGTGAAGTAGCTGTAGCTGCCTCTGGCTGAGGGAATTAGTTACGCTAAAACTGTGCGAAGAAATTCATGATCACAGGCCAGGTGGTCGGTAGATCGTAGGCATGGCCCATCTGTGGCGCCCGGCAATCAGCTATGGATGGTCCGTTTGCCGCTTGCTGGCACCCAGCCCATGTGCTGCATTCTAGTGGCGTTGACTCTACCCAGGTAGGCAGAGGTTGCGTTAAATCACAACCCAAGGCCTTCGCCCAAGTGGCAGATACGGCGCTTGCGCTTTCGTAAAAGTAGGCTTCACCGTTGCTGGTCGTCGTGAATTGCAGCTCGCCTTTGCGGCCCGGTGGAACAGTGGTGTCCCTGCTTCCCGTGATCAATAGCATCGGCCTAGCCTGATTCACTGGGGGCGGCGAGTTGAAGCCGAGGTGTGGTAGACCGATGAGCGATGAAAAAGCTCGAAAGGACGAGGTGCTTCGCAGATTTTGGGCGAGTTCCCAAACGAGCTGACCTCCATTTGATCCCCCGACAGCAAATATACGACTAGGATCAATTGATAAGTTCTTTCTCGCCTCGCCGATTAGCGTAAGAACGAAGTCTATGTCGTCACCAAGGCAGTGCGTCCAGCTGCAGGTGCTCTGCGCTACACTCTGGCAGGAGGGGTATGTGTAATTTGGGGTGAGTACTTCATCACAAATGGTAGAGGGAGCGTTGAATACCTCTGGACCGATGTGTGGTCCAGCTAGACCGGTCGTTGAGCCTCGGAATGACCAAGAGGCGCGAAATTCTCCTGGCTCCTCTTTTCCCAGTCCAAGAGGTGCGATGAGAATCCAACCTCTCTGATTAAGTTCCTTAGTGACGACAGGATGCTTCAGAAATTCGTGTTCATCGCCACCCCAGCCATGAAAGGCAAGAATTAGAGGGGCTTTTGTCGACGGACTCATAGTTGACGGTACATGTACCCTAAAACGACGCGTGGTTTTTCCTAGCTGTAAGCTGTGGATTCCGGTATTCCAGTTCTCGTGAACGGCTCCTTTAGCGGTCTCTGCAGCATTTCCAATAACAGATGCTGATGAGGTTGTAATGCCTGCCTGGGACGCGTGCAGACTTGCGCTGGCAATTACCAGAACTACTGTAGGGACTAGTTTCAGCTTCACTCGAGGTCTACCGGTAAATATAGATTTAGTCGCTCTCTTGGTGAAATAGGTTAGCGGTTGATCGTGTCATTTAATCCGCGCTCTTTTACTCACTAGCACCGTCCTGAGCAATTGCTGGATCAGTGCGTCGGTCTCGAGTGACGCATCGTTACACATCATGGCAACTGATGTCTCCTTTGACGGGAATCGACCGTAATAAGTTGATGTACCTAGCCAGCCGCCAGAGTGCCAAAACCCTTCGATTCCCATTTGCTCACCAACAAACTGGCCATTGGCATAGCGCGCGCCCCGCGCATCAAAGTCACTGTTGGGTTGATTGATCAGTTTCAGGAAGGCGACAGGGTCTTCGCCAAGTGGAGGAACGTAAAAGCTTTGATCCCATATCAACAGATCTTGAAGGTTGGTGTGCAGGCCGCCATCACCGACCCAGAAGAGATTGGTCATGTCGTTGAGGTAACGACCGTCATCATCTCGCTTATACCCGTAGGCGCGATTGCGAACGATCTCAACCGCATCGTCGCTAAAGAAAGTCTGCGTCATCCCTAAAGGCGCAAAGATACGGCGCTCGGCATAGTCTCGCAAGCTTTCACCCGAGACACGCTCAATCAGCATCGATAATAGGAAATAAGCAAGGTTGCTGTAGCGAAACGAGGTTTCGGGTTTGAGGGCAAGCGGGACCTGCTGCACTACGGCGTAAAACTCATCAATCGTCAGGTAGTCCTCATTGCCCAATCTAAAGGGACCACCGGCCACTGATCGCAAGTCAATAGCATCCTTTGCCATGGGGCCTTCATAGGATCCCGCGATGAGATCGTAATCGCCCATACCCGAAAAGTGCCCAAGCATGGCATTGACGCTTACCGGCGAACCGTACCTTGGGAGCTCGGGTAGATAGGTATGAATCTCGGCATCCAGGTCGATCGCTCCCTCGTCTGCCAAAAGCAGAACGGCAACCGCGGTGAACTGCTTAGAAACAGATCCCATGCGATGTATCTGTGTACCATCAAGCGGCACGTCTAACTCAAGATTGGCGAGGCCAAACCCCTTTTGGTAAACCAGCTCGCCACGTTGAATCACGCCCACATTACAACCTGGTTCATCGGGTTTGATGCCACCAAATATCGGATCCACAAGCGCATCAAGATCGTGGGCGGCGGTTGGCAAAGGTGTGAGCAGGGCGAGGATGGCAAAAAGGTAAATGAAATGAGTCATTGTTGGCGTTATTCCACCGATAACCTGCATTGTGATCATGCGAAAGGCCATCGTCAAAGGTCTGATTAGAGAGTGAGCTTACGAGATCTTGAGGGGTGCTGTCCGGTGAGGCAGGTCAGTTGCCGCCTCAGTCGACTGAATTCTGCTGAATACGCCTATGACCTAGCCCCAAGAGGGAGGACACGACGCTGGCTTTATGATCGAGGCAACCTCAACCGAATCAGTCCCGCGGCAGCCACAACGTAAAGAGCCAGGATCATTGCATACGCCGGGGAATAAGTGCCGAAGGTTTCATACGTCAGTGTGCTTAACGGTAATCCTAGCAAATTGAAGGGCAGCATGATGGGGCCCATGATGCCCACCATTCGAGCGAATGCCGTTTGCCCGAACAGCGTCGCGATCAAGATGTTGAAGAGGGGCATCTGCGCGCCATAACCGAGGCCAAAGCTCACGGCAGCCAGCATGAGGAGAGGGTAGGCTGTTGTGGATATCAGGCCTGCGACGCCAGCGAACATGAAGGCGATTGACGCGAGGGTTACCCACCGTTTGTCGAGATAGTCTGACAGAATACCGAATATTGGTTTCGCGACGGCACCCGCCAGGGTCATCCCGGCGATCAGACTCGATGCTCGCATGGCGCTCAGTCCGGAGTCCGTTAGATGAGAGTGAAGCGAGAGTAAGACAGCGCTGATGCCCATGAACCCAGGGCCCATGATCAGTGCCAGTCGCCAGACGGTTTTATTTCGAATTGCGGCGCCCAGCGTCCACTCCGTTTCTGCCTCGGCACTGGTGTCCAGACCATCCTCTTGCTGATAGGTGTCCCCATCAGGATTAAGACCCTTCTCTTTTGGGGTCTTGATAATGCCGAACCAGATCACGGGGAGTGCACAGATCGGTACACCAACGGCGAACACTCTCAGGGCGATGCGCCAGTCGAAGGTGAGCATGAGCCAGGTAAAAAGAGGAATTAAGAGCGCCCCCGATAACGTGACCCCAAACTGGGAAATTCCCATTGCAGACCCGCGCTTACGCGAGAACCAATTGGCGATTAACGCAGAATTGGGTACGGGACCGGCAAGCGCAAAACCGACTGATACGAGCAGCATAAACGCGATGTAGAACTGCCAGATGGTTACAGCAAGCGATACGCCTGCGAGGCCCACTGCCATGACGAGTATGCCAGTGGTCATTAACCCTCGAACAGACCGTTCTCCGACCGCGCGGCCAAGCCATGGCCCAAGCACAGCGCTCATGACGATTTGCCCGGTGAGCGCCAAGGACACAATGAATCGACTAGCGTCGAGGGTCTCTGAAAGCGGCTTTAGTAGGACACCGAATATGTAATAGCCCGAGCCCATGACCAAGAACTGGATAAAAAACGTCATAGCGACGATATTCCAGCCGTAGAACCAAGGAGTGAGTTTGTTCATCTATACATTTGCCTTAGCTCGAAGTAGCGCTCGTAAGTGATAGCCACGCGACATACTCCATGATGAAACCAATAGAGTTGATATGAATAGAAGCGTGATCAAAAGTGCTTTAGTCGGCTCTTTGCTCGCCTCGCGTGAGTAAGGAGATCCCACCCACGATTTGATTCCAAGTTTGCCTTGGCAGATCGTGACCCATGCCTTCAATTAGCATCAATTCAGCGCCCTGGATATTCTCGCTGGTATCGATGCCCCCTGTGACGGGAACCAAGGGATCGTCGGTGCCGTGGATGACGAGTGTCGGGAGCTTTAGTTGACTGAGTCTTGATCGTCTATCTCCGTGTGCAACAATCGCTGCCATTTGCCTTGCAACTCCATTTGGATAAAACGAGCGTTCGAACGAGGCTTTGGCTTTTGCACGTGTTCTTGCTTCGTCTTGAGGAAACCCCGGACTGCCAATCACTTTGGCGACCGCCACCGCTCGATCCATAGCATGTTCAACGTTATCGGCACGCTCCAAGGTCAGCGCCGCCATGGCTTCTGGGCTAGCCGGGGGCAGGCCAGGGTTGCCTGTAGTGGACATGATGGAAGTCATGGTCAGAACGCGCTCTGGGTGATTTATGGCCATGGTTTGAACGATCATGCCGCCAAGTGACGCGCCACAAATGTGAGCCTGATCAATGCCGAGCGCAGTCAAAAGTCCCATGCCATCGGCAGCCATGTCATCCAGTGTGTAAGCGGTATTGGGGGTATTGCCGGCCATCATGTCCGCAGCTAACTGCTGCATATCTGGGACGTCTTGGTCGTCAAAATGACTGGAGAGTCCAACGTCGCGGTTGTCATAGCGAATCACGAAAAGGCCTTGAGCCGCGAGCTGTGCGCAGAATTCGTCATCCCAGGCTGTCATTTGAGCACCTAGCCCCATCACCAGAAGCAGCGGTGAATGGCTTGAATCGCCAAAAGTGTCATAAGTAATTCTGATGCCGTTGGCGTCTATTTTCATGCGAGGAACCTTGTTACTTGATGTTCAGTCTCGGTCGGTAGTCGAGACTCCCAGGTGCCCGTGAGCATACCTTCTTTATGCGCGACCAGGTATCCGGTAGGTTTGAAAGATGCGATCACGCGCAGGGGCTGAATATATGACATCTCAAGGTGAGTTATCTCGGCTACTGCAGCTGGCCAAACTGCCAGCTGCGGATAGCATTGAAATAAGAGGGCGAGACCCCGTTATGCCCAGTCGATTCAAGATCGGAGAGGCCTCAGCTACGGCTCTGGCAGCATGCGGTGTGGCGGCCAATACTATATGGACGGCATCGGGTGGTAAGCATCAGCGTATCGAGGTCGATACGGCCGGTGCCGCAGTGTCACTAATCAGCTTTTTGTGTCAAAAGCTGGAGGATGGCTCTGAACCTCAGCGAGATCCCAATCGACCGCTGGTTGGCTTCTATCAGGCAGGCGATGGTCGCTGGGTGCATCTACACGGCGCCTTCCCTGATTTGGCAGCGGGAACCCTGGCTGTTTTAGATTGCGACGCGAGCCCTGAATCCATTCGAGTCGCTGTCAGTCGATGGGAGGGCCAGGCGCTTGAGGATGCCTTGGCAGAGGCGGGCATGTGTGGGGCCATGGCCCGGACGCGTGAGGAATGGCTGACACATCCGCAAGGGGAGTCACTTCAGTTAGTGCCGCCCGTTTCAATCAAGCGGATTGCTGATAGCCCGATCGAGCCTATTCCCCCGAGGGCGAGGCCGCTCGAGGGTGTTAGAGTGCTTGATTTAACCCGAGTCCTTGCCGGTCCAACTTGTGGGCGTACGCTAGCCTCTCACGGTGCAAACGTGCTTAAGGTCAACAGTCCCAATCTGCCAAGTGTACCCCCGTTTGTGATCGATACGGGTCATGGGAAGCGGAGCGCTTTCTTAGATTTGAATGACGAAAAAGATCATAAGCAATTGAAATTATTAGTTTTGAGTACGGATATTTTCAGCCAAGGCTATCGGAAGGGAGCACTAGCC
>CAJXDD010000003.1:0-50812 GCA_913052075.1 uncultured Gammaproteobacteria bacterium | reverse complement strand
GTTCTTGTGACAAGGTCAATGTCCGGGCCGCCAAATTCAGGCGGAATGTCCATGCCGAATAGGCCCATAGCCCTGGTTTTTTCTGTGAGGCGCTCGAAGTCCTCAGCGGGAATCTCGTCTGCGTCGGGGTCAAGGTTTAATTCGAGCGGCAAAATCTCTGTTTCAACGAAACGTCTCACCGTGTCGACTAGGAGGGTTTGCTCGGGAGTGAGTTCGAGATCCATCGCTAGGGGCTCAGTTGTCCTTTCGGGGCGTCCGGGTTGTGGATAGGAGGCTTGCCGTAACTTGCGACGTGACGCATCAAGCGTTCTTGGTAGCGGCTAAGGTAGCTGGTGGTGATTTCCCATCGCACCAATGCAGCCTCGGGTACGCGTCGATAGGCCTCTCGAATTTCACGAGACAGACCTCCAACGCTTCGGCCACCGGCGTAGCCGATCAATAAGGGGAGCTTGTTCTTGTCAGCCAGCTCAAATACCCCCATATGCCCGTGGCCTGCGTTCAAGGAGGCGGCGGTTTCATCATCCAGTGGCACCCAGCGAGCCTCCACAATGGTTACGCCTGGCGCTCGGAGATCGCCATGTCACGATTTTTCTTCGGCATTATGGAGATTTCCATGGCTTGAAAGTGTTCCATATCGATTTCGATCAGGTGAGGTCCTCCGGCTTTGATGGCGGCGGTCATCGCCTCATTGAAGGCGTTAGTATCTTTAACCCGCGTGCCGGGAACGCCCATGCTTTTCGCCATATCTGCGAAAGCAACCTTCCCCAAATCGGTTTCGTTGATCCTGCCAAACCGAGTGTCTTGGAGCCAGCGTAAGACGCCATAGCCAGAATCGTTACAAAGGATCACGATCACCGGTAGATGATACTGGGCGAGGGTTGCGAGTTCTGTGGCATGAAACATAAACCCTCCGTCTCCATGGACGACGACTGTGGGCTTGTCTGTGCCGACAGCCGCGCCCAGAGCCATAGGGAACCCGGGTCCGATGGCGCCGGATGAGGGATTCATGGACGTTCGTGGCTGCAAGATTGGGAATTGCTGGTTGCCCCAGTTGTAAGCAGAAATGGTTTGATCTCGGACAAAATTACCGTGCTCGGGCAAATGTTCGCGAATAGAGTCCATGATCACGGGGAAGTCTCTACCAAGACGCTTTCGCATGGCGCCGCGCAGTCCGTCCCTAGCTTCCCATACTGCTTGATTGAACTGCCCATCGTTCCCTTCGGTATCGCTCAACTGATCAATCAAAGCGTCTAGCGCAACCTGCGCATCGGCAATGATGGGATATTGGGCATCGTGAGTACGGCCAACCATTCGCCCCTCAATATCGATCTGGATCAAATCGCCGGGTGGTGTTTGCGCCTGAAATTGGCCATCAACGCCCACCGCGAACCGAGTACCGATAGCCAAGGTGACGTCCGCATCTTGAATGGCTTGATACATGGCAGCGCTGTTGTAGTAGTTACCCACGCAGAGCGGATCTGTTTCGGGAATGACCCCCCGGCCGTCCACGGTGGTCAATACTGGGCAATCAAGGAGCCTTGCGAGCTGTTGCAGTGACTGGCTCGCGTTAGCGCAAATGACGCCCCCGCCAGCAATAATGACGCGCTTATTGGCGCGCTTGAGCCGCTCTGCTGCCGAGCTGATCTGCTTCTGATCCGGCGCATCCAACTCAGTCGAGGGAATAGAAAACGTCTGATCCGGTGTTTCCGCATACTGCAGGTCGATTGGAATCTCGAGCGCGCCGGGCGCAGGCCTACCGGTGAACAGATCATTAACGAGTAATTGCAGACAAGGTCCTAGTTGCGATGGGTGTCTTGGACTTTCGACACGGCGACAAACACTTTCGAGCATAGGAATTTGCTTTTCTGCCTCGTGAACGTAACCCACTCCGCGGCCATAGAATGCGGTTTCGGCTTGCCCAGTAATGACCAGCACGCGCGATGATCCGTACTGGGCTTCGTAAAGGCCGGTCACCGTGTTGGATGTTCCGGGGCCTGTCGAGGCAATCATGACACCGAGTTCTCCAGTGGCTCGTGCATATCCGTCGGCGGCATGGGTGCCGGCGCCCTCATGGCGAACATCGACAATGGCGGTTTTCCCGAGCCGGTTAATGGCATCGAGCAACGGCATGTTATGAATGCTGACAATGGCAAATACATGGCGTACGCCCAGATCAGCTAGGGCCTTTGCCACAAGATCGGCTCCGGTCAATGTCGTCATGTCTTATCCTTAGCGTTTAGTCCCAAGTAGCACTGACTAAAGCACCAACGGTTCCGTCGGTCAACGCGGTGACGCTCTTCATACACCAGTTGCTTCCAATTGACCGCTAATGCGACGACAGTCAAAGGGTTTGGGACAACTGAAAAGGGCGTTAGTTGCTAATTCCTCGGAACCCCAGGGGTTAGCGTTGATAAGGCATCGAACGAGAAGAGAACTTGATGCTATGGTGGCATCCAAAGGAGCCTTTAAGCGGCTACCACACTCGGCATTCAACGGAGTAACAGCGATCCATGTCACTGACAAAACGCATTCTAATCGCCATGGCGCTCGGCATCGTGGTTGGTTCTCTACTCGAGGTGCTGGTGCCAAGGCTCGACCCGGAGGGGACGGCCTACAAGTTGGTCATGAATGGCTTTGTATTCGGGCTCTTCGATGTTGTTGGTCGGATTTTTATCACCCTCCTTAAGTTTATGGTTGTCCCTCTGGTCTTGGTGACCTTGGTCTGCGGAGTAAGCGCGCTCGGGCAAAGTAGTCGCATGGGCCCGATCGCCGCAAAAACCATTGGTCTTTATCTTTTTACCACAGCGTGTGCTGTGGCGCTTGGGCTCGCGACTGCGCTTGTCGTGGGGCCCGGTCGAGGGGTCAACGCAGAGGCGAGCGTTGACTTTGAGCCCAAGCCCGCTCCGCCAATTAGTGACACCATCGTCGGACTCTTCCCCTCGAATCCGTTTGCCGCCATGGCAGAAGCCAACGTCCTTCAGGTGATCGTTTTTGCGCTTTTGCTGGGGTTAGCGCTCACCCGAGCGGGCGAGGCAGGGTCGAGAATCATCGCTTGGTTTCAGGACATAGAAGTGGTGGTGATGCGCATGGTCACGTTTTTGATTGAGCTCGCTCCGTGGGGCGTCTTTGCGCTCCTCGCTAAACTCTTTGCAACCATGGGATTTGCGGTCATCTTTGATTTGGCGGCTTACTTTTTTACGCTGCTCGGCGCGTTGATCTTCCAGGCGCTGGTAGTCTACGGGGTGCTGCTTCGCTCTTTAACGCCGCTTGCGCCAAGCATCCTTCGCCAAAAAATGCGAAGAGTCTGGGCATTTGCGTTTTCGACGTCTTCATCGAGCGTGACGCTGCCGGTCACCATGCAAACCGTTGAAAAAAGGCTGGGCGTGAATAAGAGCGTGTCAGGGTTTTCACTGCCCCTTGGCGCCACAGTCAACATGGATGGCACCGCGATCATGCAGGGTGTGGCGACGGTGTTTATTGCGCAGGTCTATGCGATTGACCTGTCGACCGGTCAGCTGCTGATGGTGATCTTGACGGCTTCACTTGCTTCCATTGGCTCAGCGACGGTCCCGAGCGCTGGGTTGATCATGCTGTCCTTGGTGCTGACGCAGGCAGGACTCCCGCTTGAGGGCGTCGCGCTGATTTTAGGGGTAGATCGGCTGCTCGACATGGTACGCACTGCGGTTAATGTGACGGGTGACGCAACCGTGTCGCTCATCGTAGCCTACCACGAGCAAGCGCTGGATCTTGATGTCTATCATGACCCGGATGCTGGAGATGCCGCCGAGCAAGCGGCAACCTGATCAACAAACTAATTAGGACGGCTTCTTTGCGGGGAAGAATTTTCTAAAGTCCTCGGTGGAATTGACCCGCGGGTAGTCGATCTCAGGAACCGGCTGGCTCAGGAATTCGCAGAGAGGATCCCAACCCGATTTGGCCTCGAAGACCAGCAGTCTGTCTTTAGGTACTTGCCTGATGACCTTGTTGTTGTGCTCGTTGAATACATTCGTGACATGTGCGCGGTCATCCATCTTCCCATCAAATACACGGTCCCATATGATCTCCATCGCCCACTCGCCAGATGCGCGTTCGGTAGCGTCATCTGATTTCGCTCGCATGCTGCTTGAGAGATAGATGGTGTTCATGATGCTGTCGTACCATGCATCTGCATCGCGCAGTGTAAGGATGATTTTGGCGTCGGGAAAAGTGTCGGCAAGCTCTACCCAAAGGTTACAACTTGGCCAGTCGACGGTTGCCCGATACCCCTCATATAGGGCATGCCAATCTACCGGTTGCCCGAGGTGTGCCGCACGCCAGAGATCTGTGTGGTCGGCATGATTTCGAACCTCGAGCATGTGGTAACACTTGTTATAACCAAGGTGCTCTAAGGCGTACTTGAGCGATAGGGTGCCCGTTCTGCCAAAGCCTGCTCCAATGACTTCAATACTCACACTCGCTCCTTTTGTCTTTCGTTTACGATTGGCAGGTCCGATGATGGATTCAGCCTTGGATAGATAAACACCCGATTAACATCAACCAGTGTACATCTGCGAATAGTGCCGAGTATGGATCGCGATGATCTTGCCGTCCAACTGCACTATAGGTGTGACCCAGCGTTCACGGCTTGATTCCAGACACGAGCACTTGTTTGAGGCATAGTTGTGAACCATGAGATGGTGATAACTAGGTTGAAGATTGCATGAGGAATGCAGACCAAGTTTGGCAGGGGGACTAATTTGAAAGCAGTTTTAAAAGCGATCGTCATTCTTATGGTGCTGAGCGTTCTGTCAATGCTTGCCAGCACTCGCTTGGATGGCCGCGAGGATTGCTCGCCGGTGGTCCGTTTCAGTCCGGCGCTGAAGCGATAAGCTCCACGGATTGGTCGTTCTTAGAGGGGCAGGACACCCTCGAATTTCAGACTGAGGCGCCCGAGCGCT
The DNA here is from genome assembly GCA_913052075.1 of uncultured Gammaproteobacteria bacterium. Classification (GTDB taxonomy): domain Bacteria; phylum Pseudomonadota; class Gammaproteobacteria; order Pseudomonadales; family Azotimanducaceae; genus UBA9926. Next base: position 45,875 of record CAJXDD010000003.1, on the reverse strand, counting down.
CGAGAACGGTCTGGCTAGTGGTCCATGAAAACCGGCTGTTTGTGGTGAGCGGCTACATGAACACGTTCGTGGGCAAGCTCTGGAAAAAGTGGCCTTTTCATGTCGAAGCAAACCCTATTGTGCTGATCCGTGATCAAGGCAAGATCTTTAAGCAGCGATTGAATCGTTTGCGCGAAGGTGCTGTTCCCGTTGCTGTGATGCAGAAGTTCTCAGACAAATACGGGCTGGCTGCAGACACGCCATCTGATACGGAAGTGCTAGCCATGCTCGCAGCAGGGGACACTTGGCTCTTTGAGGTGGTTGCTCCATAGGGATCCTTCGTTTATCAATGGATATTTTGGTCCCGGTGGCTAGTAAGGTGATTTCCTATTGAGCAGCTAGGGTTGCTTTTCGGCAGTCACAGGCAGAGGTCCTAAGAAGCGGTAGCAACACGTGGTGGTAGCAATTGGTGATAGCCTAGTGCGCGAAGCGGGTTGCCAAGAAAACCGGTGACATTATAAGGAAGGGGATATTCAAGGATGACTGATCAATCTCAAGTCTCAGAGGACGCAGGAAGTGAAGGAGAGCAGGTTTATTCCACGACTTACTTGAGGTACGCGCTTGGGTTGTTCTTGGTGGTTTATATCGTCAACTTCATTGACCGCCAGATATTTTCAATTCTGATCGAACCCATCAAAGCAGAAATTGAGTTGAGCGATACTCAATTGGGGCTCTTGGGTGGCATCGCGTTCGCGCTGTTCTACACGTTTGCAGGTATTCCCATTGCGCGTTGGGCTGATGTGGGCACGAGGAAAAATATTGTGGCTGGTGCGATCCTGATCTGGAGTGCCATGACCATGTTTACCAGTACGGCCAAGTCCTTCGGAGGGCTGTTGATCGCTCGAATTGGTGTCGGCATTGGTGAAGCAGGCTGCTCGCCGCCAATTCACTCGATGATCTCTGATTACTTCCCCGAATCCAAACGAGCGACTGCGCTCGCCACTTACGCCTTGGGTATCCCTATTGGTGGCGCTATCGGAACCCTAGCCGGTGGCTGGATTGGCGAATACTTCGGATGGCGCAACGCGTTTTTGATTGTTGGCTTGCCTGGGATTTTCCTCTCGGTCATCGTGTTCTTTACAATCCGCGAGCCAAAGCGTGGGTTGCAAGCAGCCACTGTAAAAGTCGAGCCCACCGCTGACAGCTTTACCCTCATGGAAACGATCCGATTCATGTGGTCGCTTAAAGCCTTTCGTCACTTATCCTTTGCGGGGGCCCTGCATGCCTTTGTGGGGTACGGCGTCGCGCTATTCCTTCCTTCGTTCTTTATGCGCATTCATGGCTATGGGCTGGCTGAGACCTCGACCTATCTTTTCTTAATTGGTCTAACGGGGGTTATCGGGACCTATTTCGGTGGGTTCCTTGGAGACCGATACGGGCAAAGGGACCAGCGCTGGTACATGTATATCCCTGGAGTAGCCACACTGATATCCGTGCCCTTTGCAGCGCTCTTTTACTCTACCGGCGACCCGGTGCTTGCCTTATTCTTAGCCATTCCAGGAGCGATTCTTGGGCCCATGTACCTGGGGCCAACCTTTGGTATGACGCAGACTCTCGTTCCCCCAGCGATGCGCGCAACCGCGTCTGCACTCATGCTGTTCATTCTGAATTTGATCGGTCTTGGGCTCGGTCCGGTCTTTGCGGGCGTGTTAAGCGATCTGCTCCGGCCGGAGTTTGGCATCGAATCCATTCGTTACTCGCTGTTGATTCTCGCAGTGGCAGGTAACCTCTGGTCCGCAGTGCATTACTACTTTGCTTCACTCACTTTAAGAGAGGATTTAAAGCGTCAGGCGACTCTTTAGCGGCAAGTCCAGAATTTTGCCGCTGTTGCCCGTTGATTTTATGCCGATTCTATGAAGAGCGACTGCATAACAAGTGGCAATATAACGAGCGGCTATATAAAACGAGTGGTACCAAGAGAAGTAGATCAAAGACTGGTTTTGCGACGACAATCTCCACTATCCGCTGAGTCATTGCGTTTTGACTTCACCGGGCCTGTTACACTGGAGCCGCTTACAACACCGAGACTTTACCTTGATTGACGATTATTCAGACCGCCACCACCCCTTCAAGGGATGCTTTAACTTCCGCGATATCGGTGGCTACCCCTCAGCCGAGGGGCGCACTGTGAAATGGGGCAAGTACTTCCGAGCGGGAAGGCAAGATCGAATGACGCCAGAAGACTTAGCCAAAGCGCGTGAGCTAGGTATTCGAACGCAGATTGATCTTCGAAAAAATGATGAAGTGAGCGATCAAGGACGGGGGCCGCTTGAGACCATTGGCGCCAACTATGTCCACCTACCCGTAATTCCTGATGGCGGTACAGATGTGCTGGCTCAATTGGTGGGTGATACCGGCATATCAGGCAAGCGTTACCTTGGGTATCTTGAGTTTGGTGGCGACACATGGCTCAAGATGTTTGATATTTTCGCCAAGGCGGAAGACCTCCCTATCGTATTGCATTGCACGGCGGGGAAGGATCGTACAGGAGTATCTACCGCATTCCTTCTGAGCGTGCTGGGTGTAGATCGAGCGATCATTGAAGCGGATTATTTGCTTACCAACGTTGACGTTAATCGCCAAGTGGAATTTGTTGAGCAACATGTTGGCCTGCCAGAGGGTATGACCCGGGAGGAGATGGCCTACCACGCCGGCGTGCCGGAAACCGCCATGCGTGATTTTTTGGATGGTTTGGAGGCCCGCTGGGGCGGGGCCATGAGGTACCTTCGTGAAATTGGTATTGGCGAAGATACTTTTGATGCGGTGAAACGTAACTTTTTGGATTAGCGATGGGTAATAGTACCCAGAACGTTCTGGCAGGTAGCTCGAAAATTCGCGCGGTGTTGGGATCTTGCTCCATAACTGCAGTTTTTTACCAGACTCCTCCGACTGGTTGTTTGTGCGCTGCCGAGCGCGTGTCTGACCACCACTGACTCTCTGAGGCTTAAGGAACCGCGATGATCGAATTTTCGTCTAGCCGACCGCTCATAATTGGAGTGTGGGCTTCCTTGGGTTTTTTCGGGGGCTATTTTGCTGTTGCCCACTTTGTGGGATGGCACAATCCAGCTCCTTGGGAGTCTGCGATCGGTGAAGCGTCGAGATGGTGTGAGCGCGTAGCGCCTGGTGCCTTTCGAGAACCTGTCAATGCGCTGAGTAATATCGGATTTATGCTGGGCGGCCTATGGATGCTGTGGTTGCTCGGTCGCGACGAGCGAGCGGGGTTACCTCGCGTGGGCTTGCAGGGGTTCACGTCTTCCTCGCTGGTCTATGCTGGCGCGGCTTGGTTTCTCGGCCCAGGCTCGCTCATGATGCACGGTACTCACGCGGCTTGGGGCGGCTGGCTCGATAACCTCAGCATGGTGATGTATATCCTCATTCCCTGGATGCTGAATCTCTCCCAAATGGGGCGATGGTCGATGTCGCAGTTTCTCTGGACCTATGCGGCTGTGGTTGCGCTCTATGCATTGCTTCGGGGGCTATACGGGTGGGGCCTTGGCATGAATCTCGATTTGTTTGGCCTCTCGATCGCGCTTTGGGTCATTACAGAATCCCTCTATCGCTTTTGGTCCCCGACCTTCAGATGGCTTTCTGGTGTCGTCGGGTTCATTGTGGCAGCGGTTTTTGGCATTACGCCGCTTGAGATGGCGGCGTCCCCAGAAAAGTATTGGTGGGTGGTGTTGTTTTGGTTACCTGCTCTAGTAGCTAAAGAGGCGCCGGTTCGTCGTCGCAATTATTGGCCTTGGTTTTTACTAGGTGTGCTTTTCTATCTCTCCGCCTCGGCAATATGGCAAACCGGTAAGCCTGATCACCCTTGGTGCGACCCAGACAGTCTGATTCAGGCTCATGGAATTTGGCATTTGATGACCGCGGTCGCCACGGTCTGCTTTTTCGTATTCTTGAGAACGGAAAGAGAAAAGGAGCCGTTAGCCACCTGAGCGTTGACCCACGTCAACGGTTCAAATGTATAGCGATCCAGCGCCTTAGTGAGGAGATTCCCCATTGCGAGCGATATTAACCACATCCTCTCGACTCATTTGCCAGAGTTGGCCGCAAAATTCGCACCCGATTTCGATCACCGGTTGTTCTTCAAAAATGGCGCTCAGTTCTTCATCACCCAGCGCGATGAGCGCGTTAGCCATCCGCTCGCCTGAGCAGGTACAGGCAAAGGTAGCGCCTTCCTCCTCATAGAGGCTAATGGTTTCTTCGCCAAAAAGTCGGCTCAGAAGGTGGGCAGGCTCGAGTTCATCGATCTCTTCGGGTGTAATGGTTTGTGCCAGCGTGACCAAACGCTCCCACTGGTTAGCGCGGTTAGCCGCATCATCCTCGAGTTGCGGCGGCAACTGCTGCAACAGAAAACCGAATGCCTCTCTGCCGTTACAGTGAAGAAAGAGAAATGTGCCGAGTTGATCCGACTGACCGAAGTAGAATTCGAGACACCCTGCAAGGGATGACGACTCAATCGGCACGAGGCTCTGGTAGCGTTCGCCTTGGTCGGGTTCGATCGTCACAACCATGGTTCCACCGTCGAGTAGCGTCTGTAGATTCAGCCGCTCCAGCGCCTCTAGCCCATTAGCACCGCTTATAGGCTCGTTCACCCGCAGCACTCCTCGAATGTCTCGGAAACTAGTGGCTTCGGCAGCGATCAAAGAAAGCGCTGCCTGGCTTCGTGCTTGCAGAATGAGTCGTCCATCAAATTTAATGGTTTCCGCGAGGAGTAATGAGGCAGTCAAGAACTCTCCGAGCAAACACTTCAATGGGGGGGAGTAATCGTGGGCGGCCAAGCTATCAACGAGCGCCTGGTCGAGGCGCAAGAGGTGCCCTCTGGCATCGATGGTCTTGAATAAAAAACGGTAATTGCTATCTGGCTTCATGGAGCCCCCAGCGATTGGGTCACGCAGTATACCGGATCTCGGATGAGCCTAAGCCTTGCTAGTGAGTGACTTGATCTTGCTCCTCGGGGTGCAATTGAATTACCCTGGCTGCCGGTTCTCTAACTGCTGCAGATTGGCTTCATGGCCCTCACGATTAATGCGGTAAAGACTCAGAATAGAGAGCGCAACCACATAAAACACCAATATGACGGGAATGTAGTAAATTGCGAGAGAATCCACCGTCTCGGAGGGGATCTCGCCGGGCTTAGCGCCCGTTGGGAACTGGATGATGGCCAAAATTTGACCTGCGACTACCACACCAAGTCCGTTCACAGCCTTTTGGGCAAAACTGTTGGCAGCGAAGAAAATGCCCTCGGAGCGCCGACCAGTTTTGATTTCGCTGTCCTCGACTACGTCCGCGATCATGGCAGACACGAGGGCGGAAGCCGCAATGATCAGAGTTACTTCCACAGTGTTAAACACGATGAGAGTCCAGAACAGCATGTCGGTGCCGTTCTCAGGAAAGAGATCAAAGAGTCTTAGAATGAAGGGCAGGGGGGCAAACGCGAAGGACAGGCCAAGCACCGTCATGCCTCCAACCTTCTTACCGAGCCGTTTTGAGACCGCCGGGGCGAGTTTTAGGGCGAGCAGTGCAGAAAGGAAATACGGCAGGTTGAGATAACCGATTTGGGTACTGGTGAGTTCCCAAAAATGGCGAACGAAATAGACGCTTAGTGAAGTCGCAACTCCGGAGGCGACCGCCATAAAAAGTGCAGAAATGAATAACGCGAAGAACGAGCGATTCGAAAGGGTTTCCACCAATTCCTTTGACGTTTTCCTTAGGTTGAAGCCGCTCGAGGGTGGGGGCTGCCTAAGATAAGGAATATGCCTGTGAGTGCCTATGGTCGAAATATAGATGGACAGAAAAATAATAATTGACGCAGTAAGCCCGTAGTTCTGCCACCCATCGATGTACTCAAGCCCTCCTTTTTCCTCTGGCAAGAACACAAGGTAGTTTAAAACCGCCATCGTAAGTCCGCCCCACCAAGCGAAGAAATAGCGAAAGCTCATGAGGTCGGTGCGCTGATCGTAATCCGGCGTTAGTTCCGCGACGAGGGCCGTAGCTGGAATCTCGTAAAAGGTGATGAGTGTTCTAATCACTACACTCATGACGACAAAGTAGAGAAAGAGATCGCCCTCATCGAGCGTGGGAGGTGCCCACAGGAAATAGTAGGCTACGGCTACTGGAATACCAGCGGCGTACATAAAAGGGTGTCGTCGTCCCCATCGAGAACGAAAGTTGTCAGATAAGTAGCCAATCAGAGGGTCTGATACAGCATCAAAAATAAGCGCGATCAAAATGCCTAGCGAAACAAGATCGGCTCGCAGTCCGATGACTTGACTGTAATAAAACAATAGCAGGTAGTTGAACCCGTTAGCCTTTGCGCCGTTGGCGACCGCACCGAAGCCATAAAAGAGCTTGGTTGAAAAATCGATATTGGCTTGAGCTTCTTTCATAGGAGTGGTTCGTTAGAGCAAATAGATTAGGCGACGGGGCCTGTGAAGCGCTGGCCGCAGAGAGAGCGATCATAAAGTTTATTTCGGCGCTCCACTAGTTCTTTGTCACACTGACTGATCTCATCTTTGAAGTGCTTAAGATGTCCTCAGAGCGCAGCGACCGGTTCTGACCATAGCGAAATAAAACTGGCATTAGGCTTTTCACACATCTAGTTTAGTAATGCGTAAAATGGCCATTAGGATTTAAATCACACGCGACTTTTTTAATTGCGGTCAAAGGTAAGGGGATGTGCCGTGGAGTATCAGATGAGCCGGATCCATTGCGTTTGGCTGGCGCCATTTTGTCTCGTGTTGTTCTGGAGTGTACCGTCGAGGGCCATTGTGGATGTTCACGAACAATATTTTGCAGCACCCGAATCGAGCAAGTTATCTAGTTGGTCATTTGATTTTTCAGGGGCAACTGGCAACGACGACCGTCAAGCGATTTCAATTGAAACACACAATTTGCTGCGAGGTGAGCAGAGCACGTGGCTGTTCGTTGCTGATTACTCTCGCGCCGAATCCAATAATCTAGAGACAGAAGACAATCAGTTCGCACATTTGCGTTATGTCCATAAGATGGGCGGCGGGCAGGGGATTGAGGTCTTTGCCCAAGTCCAACGCAATCGATTTCAAAAGTTGGCAACACGGCAACTGCTCGGTGCTGGTTATCGATGGGATCGGAGCGAGGCGAGTGGTCCTCGAAGACTGTTCGGCGTTGGTGTCTTCCGCGAGCGTGAAGAATTAGTCACGTTAGCTGATAAAGAAAATGTGTGGCGAGGGAATTTTTATACAACCTTTAGTGTGCCGCTTGATTTGGCGCGGGGTTCAAGCCTTAATTTCTCGGCGTATGTGCAGCCAGATATTGAGAATTTTGGAGATTTGCGTAGCATAGCAGTGGCCAAGTTTGTCGTTCAGCTGACCGACCGATTAAGCATTGATTTCACACTCGCATACGATCACGACAGCAAGCCAGCGTTTGGTATCGACGCCCAAAATTTCAGATATTCCTCAGGGCCAACTTACACGTTCAAAGACTAGGATTGCCCTTCGGGCCTAAGCGTTTTCGTTAGGTGTGGGAGTTTAGGATCTGCGACTGGATAAATACTGCCAGGCCGCGTTGGCGAGTTGGCTACCTAGGAATGGTCTGACCCAGCGATATACTCGCCCGGGGACAATAGATGTTTTACCTTGAAGTGAGGCGCGTTCTGTTTCCTGAACCATCTCATCGGCGGTGAGCCACATCCAGTTCGGGATCTGGTTTTTCAAATGACCAAGCCCAGCCCGCTCATGTGCCGCGGTGCGCACGTAACCAGGAAGACTCACTGTTAGCTTTAGAGGACTATTGCGCAATTCCACCGCGAGAGAGTCAGTATAACGAGCAACCGCAGCTTTGGCGCTGGCGTAAACCGCAGACTTTCTCATTGGCGTTATTGCGGCAATACTCGAGATGACCACTACACGACCTTCTTTACGTTGAGACATCCTAGGCAGTAGTGATTCGAGTAAATCAATGACTCCTCCGCATAGAAGGTAATACAAACTGTCTCGCGTTGACTGGTCGATGGCCCCAATGGCTCCAGGCAAGGTCACTCCTGCGTTGGCGATTAAGACGTCTGGAGTAGGGGAGGACTCGATTAGCTTTTTGACGCCAACCCGTTGGCTCAAATCAATAGGTAACTGAAGCATCACGGCAGAGCCTAACTCGGAAGTTGCTTTGTTCAGCCGCTCACTATCTTGGGAGACTAGGATTAACTTGTGTCCTTTAGCGGCTAGGAGCCTTGCATACGCGAGACCTATCCCTGAGGAAGCACCAGTCACTAGCGCTATCTTGTGAGACTCTTTCCGTTCCATCTCTAGATACTTGCGTTGGTTGGATAACCATAGAATCACACCTTTCGGTTAGTGATTCTCTGATATCTAACGGAGCGCATTTATGTCTCTCAATGCCTCCGCGCACAATATTTCCCGGCTTAATTCAGATGATCGATGTCTTTATTATTAAGACCTGCGTCCCGTTCGCTCTTTAGTGAAAAGAGCGTCTCAATAACAACACCACAGCCTCTGGCCATTTGGGCTGTTATTTCTGGATCCAGATTATTCAATGTATTAAGCAGGTGCTCGGCAAGATTTTCACTCGTTACTGAGGTGTACACGCTCCAGTTCTCGTCAGCGTATAACCATAGAGTTTCTGATTTAGTATCGTGGCACCAACAAAAGAGGAAAGTTTTTAGAGTGGGGTGAAACTCGAAATTCGCACCAGTATTGAAATCCTCGGGTGAGAGTTCTTTGGGAACTGGCAGATTAAGTCGCAGTTCATCAATTTTTGTCACAAATTCTGTGCGGTGCTCATACATAGGGTTTCAGCAACAATGACTAATTGTCTTCTTCCTCTGACTCATCCAATTCCTCACTTCTAAGGAAAGCGAGGGGAAGAATTGGATTGTCGAGGGCAAGTATTGAGGTTATGTCGCCGCATGTCTTGTCAGCTATTTCCAGCACTGCATTCTTCGTTAGCTTTGCTGATTGGTAACGCAACCCTAGATCGTAAAATACGTTAGTGTATTTTTGTGGAAGATAAACAGTGACTATGCCACCGACGGTTTTTATCTCTTTATATGCAGACGACATTGAAGATGGCTTGTACGAGTCTGCAGGGTTTGACTCTTGCCACTTTTGCATTGTCTCCGCACCTTCAATAAAGGTTGTGTCGATGAATGCTGTAGTTCTTGCCCCGAGTAAAGCCTTTAATTTCCGAATTTCGCGTGGATCACCTTTCAGTTTGGGCGCGTTATCGAAAAAATCCCTGGCTTTCTTTCGTTCCTTCGATTCTTTTAATCCTTTGAATAAGCTCATTGTTTGCTCCCCAGCAGAGTGTTCTGGTTTTTTTAGAACACTTTATTTGCCCATTCTTTTCCTTAGCTTTGTTGCTGCTTCACTTAGTATTTGGCTAACCCTACCTTCTGATACTGAGAGCACTTCAGCAATTTCTTTCAAGTTCAGTTCTTCAACATAGTACAGAGACAAAACAAGCTGTGTTCTCTCGGGAAGATCGACTATCAGTTCTTGAAGGATCCCTAATGTCTCTTCCAAATCAACCCTATCCGCTGGGTTAGCTGTTTCGTCAATTTCTTCGCTGACCAGATATTCATTAGTGTCTGATGAGAGCGTTTCACTGCCCTGAGCGATTAACCGCTCTTTCTCATAAACATTAAGATCTTTTCCTAAATAGCTCGCTATTTCAGCACTGGTTGGCTCCCTTCCCTTTAGGTTTGCTAGATGCTCAATCGCTTCGGACTGCTCTTTTTTAAGCGATACAGTGGTTCTAGTCGCGTAGGACAGTCTTCTAACTTCATCTAACATAGCTCCCTTAACACGAACTTTCGCGAAACCCTCGAATGAGACATTTTTTGAAGAGTCAAACGATTTGCTGGCTTGAACTAATCCCTCCAACCCAGCCTGAATAAGGTCATCAACGTCAACATTTGGCGGGACTCTCGACTTGAGATGAAATGCCGTTCTTTTCACAAGACTGAAGTGCTCTGCCTCAATCTTAAATTCATAAGGAGAAGTTGTGCCTTTCGCTCCAGCTTTCTGCTCGTAAGTGGTTTCCAACGAGATTTCCTCTTACTTATCCTTCATTCAATGCTTGTTTTCCTATACTAGCAATAAGCGAGCTAAGAGTCTCCTCAGCTATTTGACAAATATTGGTCCAAGCAATTGATTCTTTTGATATTTCCTTAAGAGGTATCCTTTGTTTAACAGATTTAACAACGTTTGTGTCGGCCTCGATTGAACCTAAATAGCCTAGAGGCATACTCAGAAAATTAAGGGTTAGCTTGTTCATGTTATCGAATACCTTTCGGCCATGCTCGGGGCTACTAACTTGATTTGGAATCAAATATACATTCCGTATATCTTCCCTTTGGTGAATCAGCTTTGTGAGGCCATACGCATCTGCAATTGATGTTGGTTCGTCCGTCATCACGATCATTTTGGAGTCGCATAGATTCAATATCTCCAGAATTTGGTCCGAGATTCCTGCAGCGATATCGATGATGATGCAGTCCGCTGTGATCTCCTCCTTTAGGTCTTCGACCATCGCTACTAAGGAGGGAATAGGTAGATTCGCCATCGCTCTGTCCCCCGATGACCCAGGGAAAAGTCTGAGGTTCTCCCGAACATTTATTCCGACATCTGATAAGGCGACTCCTTTCATCAAATGATCGGATAGCGTGTGTTTTGCGCGAACATTTAGGTGTAACTGAGCGTTCGCCAAGCCCATGTCACCGTCCACCAAAGCAACACCGACATTGCTCTGAGCCAATGCCATAGCAAGGTTAACTGAGAACGTCGTTTTTCCAACGCCTCCTTTCCCACTTGCGACACCAATTAAGTGTGGCATTTTTTAATTGGCTCCTGTATTTGTCCCGACAATCTTCAAGGTGCTTTTAGTTATTAAGTCGAGTTTAGCGGGGAGGTTCGCACATAAATCGAGCCTAGTTGGCACAATCATAGCACTGGTCGAGCCTAATCCCTCCAGCAAAAAGGAGATATTTTCGTTGTCGTAGTCCATTGGGATACATACGAATTTCGGGGCTGTAAAATTACTGTTACTCGCAATTTCGACGAGTTCTTCGTTGCTCTGAGCAGCCGCCTCCAGGAAGACATAGTTGTAACTTGTAGTTAAGTTTGACACTACCTCTAGCTGTTCTGTTGAGTTTAGCGTCAGCGGAGCATAGGTTGTGATACTCATGGGAGTCTCTATCCTCCTTTCTCTTCGGAAAAGGGCATGCACGAAAGTGGAATCACTTTCAAGATGTTTTGCTCTCGCGATTTTCTCTATCACCGTCGATTTTCCGCTACCGGGCAGTCCTAGCACCATGCAGGCGCCTGATTGGTTAAAGTTGGTTTCAATTTGACCTAAGTCGTGACCATTTTCTTTAACTGCTTGATCAATCCTGACGAGGTCAGGCTCGTTTGATTGTTGCTCAGGCCGTGAGAACGTAGCAATCTGCTCCTTAATCTGATTAATCTCGTTGTTTAATTGATCTACGAATTGCCAAGGATCCTTCTGATTACCTCGACTCGTAACCCTAGAGTCAACAGACTCATTTGATAAATCAGTGGATAGACGGTCGTTGATTTGGGGAGATGGTTTCTCATCAGCTGTTTTCAATTCCTCTACCCCAACGATTATTTCGGTCTTATTGCCAACCTTTTCCGTTGAAACAATAAGGGCTTCGTCACCGTGTAAGGACCTTATCTTTTCCAATGCTGTTTTGGAGTCCTTTTCTAGGTACCTCTTTAATTCCATGGGTTACTCCTCTTGGTTGCTTTGAGTTAAGGAAATAGTTTTGACAACGCGGATCGACTGATCGTCAGGTATCTCTCGGTACGACAAAACTGATATGTCACCACCGCCTTTGCGAATGAGGGTCGCAAGCCAGGCTCTAATTGTTGGAGACACAACTAAGATTGGTTGCTTTTCGTCTTGCTCAAACTCCTCAATGCTTTCTGCGACCGCTTGAAAAAAAGAACTGGAAAGATCGGGATCAAGAGCTACTTCCTCGCGGCTGGGTGCTGAAGTAAGCATTGTGGTAAGAAGCTGCTCTAGCTCTGGTTCTAGAGTCATTACTTCCATAGTGCTCCCTGGAATTGTCGTTTGCTGAACTATAAGCCTGCCCAGTCGTGCTCTAACTGAGGACGTTAGGAAGTCGGTGTCCTTAGACTTGGCGGTATTCTCGGCGATTGTTTCCAAAATTGAGCGCATATCGCTCAAAGGAACTCCTTCGGCGAGAAGGTTTTGGAGAATTCGAACTAGGGACCCCAAGTCGAGCTTCTCGGGGATGTAGTCTTCGAGAAGTTTTGGTGATGACTCAGAAAGTTTGTCCAGCAGCTCTTGAGCAATATCAAAAGTAAAGACTTCATCAGTGCTGGATCGTAATAAGTGATTAAGATGAGTAGCAATCACTGTTGCGGAATCCACAACGGTATAGCCGACCGCTTGAGCATACTCTCTGTCCTGCTCTCGGATCCAAACCGCGTCTAGTCCAAAGGCTGGCTCTTTAGTTTTTGAACCCTCGACTTCTTCCAGAACCTGCCCTGGGTTAATGGCCAACTCTCTACCGATCTCTATGGTCCCACTACCTCGAACCGTCCCGTTCAAAACGATTTTGTAGTCTGAAGGTGGTATGTCCAAGTTATCTCTGATTCTGATTGTAGGGAGCAAAAAGCCAAAATCAGAAGACAACTTTTTCCTGATTCCCTTGACCCTTTGGAGGAGTTTTCCAGTGGCCCCTTGTTCGATCAGAGGGATCAACCCATAACCCAGTTGAATACCGATAACGTCCACTTGATTGGCATCGTCCCAATCAAGCTCCAAGGTTTCTGAGTCCTCCGTCGGTTGTAGCTCAGTAGGGTCTTGTGGAGAAATATCTGATTTTTTCTCCTTCTTCCAAAGGAAGTAGGCGACCACCATGGCTGAGATACCGAGCGACAGAAATACACCATTAGGCATACCAGGAATAAGGCCGAGAATCGTCAGCGTAGCGCCAGCCACCCCAAAAGCTGTCGAGTTACCCAACTGACTTGTTGCCTGCTCGGGGGCAGATTCTGAGGTTGTCACCCGAGAGACGATGATCGCAGTTGAAAGGGATAATATTAGTGCGGGCACCTGAGCTACGAGACCATCACCAATTGTGAGCAGTACATAGGCCCTTGAGGCTTGATCAAATGTTAGATCGTACTGCAACATCCCGATCGCTAACCCACCTACTAAATTGATGAGGAGAATCAATAACCCTGCTACAGCATCGCCCCTGACAAATTTCGATGCTCCATCCATCGATCCGAAAAAATCTGATTCCTGCGAGACGGTAGCTCTCCGGGCTTTCGCAGTTTCTTGATCAATAACCCCTGCATTTAGGTCTGCGTCAATAGCCATCTGCTTTCCAGGCAAAGCATCAAGAGTGAATCTTGCAATGACCTCCGAAACTCGGCCCGCTCCTTTGGTGATGACCACGAAATTAATGATGATCAGAATAGAGAAGACAATGAAGCCTACGGCGTAATTCCCTCCGATAACGAATTCACCAAATGCCTCGATTACTCGCCCAGCCGCTGCAGTTCCCTCATGGCCGTTTAGAAGGACTACCCTCGTTGAGGCTACGTTTAGTCCTAACCTCATTACGGTCGCGAAGAGGATGACTATCGGAAAGCTGGAGAATTCCATTGGTGTCGAGGTGTTAATCGCTACCATTATGATCAGTAGCGACAGCACGATATTGAATGTAAACATGATGTCCAGCATGAATGCTGGTATCGGCAAGATCAGAAGAGTGAGGATCAGCAGGACAACGGCGGGAGTCGCGATCGCTCCCCAAATGATGTTGGCTGATAATTGTCGAAAATTCGACATTAGAGTGCTTAACGCTTCCATCTTGAATTCTGAGTACCAATATTTGTCGATAAATCGTCGTTTTCTGCTCGCAACGAGCTGCGCAGGTAGTCAGTGCAGAATCCGTGCCGGAATTAAAGAATTTGGCTATTTGGTCGATCAAACATGTAGTGAGAGGGCCGAAGGAAAAGCCAGACATGAAAAGGAAAAGTTTGATCAGTTTGGCAATACTCGTGGTCGCCGGTTGTACCTACAACGGCGTTCAAATGCCTTCAGCGAGTTCTCAGCCAATTTACGGTATTGGATATGCAGTTATTTCTAGTCAGAAGGGGGGTTCTGCTGAAGAAAAAAGACTGATGGCAGTGAAAGCTTCGAAACTTGAGGCTTACAAATCGCTGGTAGAGCAACTCTACGGTCAATATATAGAAGTACAAGCCGGAATGACCAACTCCGTGGTTGATGAAGAGGTTTTCAGGTCAAGGGTCGAAGGCCTTATTTCGGGGGCGACCGTAGTGAGCGTTAAACCGATAGGAGATCACACCTATGAGACGACGCTACGCCTTGGTAGTGACGCTGCTGGCGAGCTAACGGAAGCGGCAGAGTGAGATTCCTCGAAGATGAGCATTTCGCATTCGATGACAAAAGGAATAACGCGTAAATCAACGAATTCTTCTTTCTTGGACTTGCGGCTCCTTTCCTCAAATCTTCTTCGACCTTGTAAAAGAACGCCAAAATTGAGGCATTCCTCTGTTTTTATATCTCTTCTATTTTTCCCGATTTTGGTTATGGGAGAAAACTACCAGGCTCTGTTAGAGGACCACAAGAGACAGTTGTTCAGCAAAGGCCTTGCCGAGCGCGGGTATTTTCGCTCCTCTGGCTTAATGAAGGATTCTGTCGTCAGTTCTGATGAAACGGTCTACTTAACTTACTTGGGCGATGAAGATGAATCACTTGATCTCAGCAGTGCCTCCTGGGATAGCGCGATTGAGAGAGGGGTGCTCGACGTTGGTCGTTGTTCTGAAAATGGAGAATCCGGCTTTCATTATCCAGTCAGGATAACGATCGAAAAGGCGGGTGATCAGATCAGCGGTGACTTGGTCACAACGAATATAACCTCGGCTTTAACGCAATTTATTCAGCGAGAAACGAGAGGGTTTACTGAGGAGCAGCCCCGAGGCATCAAACAAACGCCATATGGCAGGCTGTCCGTGTCCGGATTCCAAAGGGACACGGATGTGGAAGCACGTTATGAAATCAATGTAACTCAGGTACCTGGGATGTCTGAAGCCTTGCGGCTTATTAAGAATGCAATAACGTCGGACTTGAGGTCCTCATATAATCCCAATTACGTTACTAAGGTGAGATTTCAACTCTTTGAAGGAGAAGTCTTGATTTATCAGGAGACGTTCTCCAAAAGATTCACTCTCACAGACTTGGCAAAATCGCCGAGTGATCTTGCTTTTGTCGCTGCTCTATACGCTGATTTGCCACCTGACGTAGAGCTTGTATTGAGTAGATTTTGCCCTAAGCCTCCTATTTTAGTCGCTACTATGGCTTATGATGGGATCCGTATGGGAGCAGGTTCACGATCAGGATTCACGGAGGGACAACTATTCTTGTTGTCTCCGAAGAGAGAAGTATACAAAAGAGAAGGGTTGCTCTCTGCTATTGATAGCGTCCACATAGCGAGATCGGTACAAGTTGACCCAGACTCGTCATTGTTGAACGTGGTGTCTGGTGACGCCGGTATTGCGGTTGGATCTATTTTTGATGTGTCTGTCCTGGAGAAGAGTAAATGAATCTCAAAAGCATAGGGTGTCTTCTTCCTTTGATGACCCTAGTCCTTATGGGGTGCAGCACGATACCTGGAACGGGGGTAAGCGAGGAGACTGTGGCTGCTCAGTCGGAGGTTCAGGCAGACCTGGACAAGGAAGGTTTAGATCAGTCCGAACAAACGTTGAATGTGGAGTCCGAGGAATTAAAGGAAGCCCTGGACAGGATGCTTGTCGAGTTCAACGTCGCGATTAGTTCAAAACCTGAGGAGTATGGATTAGATCTGGTTGAGGATGGCTCACTTTTAGTGAGAGAGGGGGACAGCCTTTCAAAGATAATCCAATCGATCGCTGGGGATTCGCAGATTAATCCGGAATTTTTACAGCGGGTCTTTATAGAGGCTAATCCACGAGCTTTTAAAAGAAAAAACCCGAACTGGATGTATGCTGGTGCGAGGCTAAAGATTCCAGACCTTAACGATTTTCGGAGGGTGTTGTTCAAAAAGTCTGCCGTAATGGATCAAGGTCAAAGTACCTCGGATCCTCGTGCAGATTGGATTAGGTATCCCTCAATTAGTCCCGAATAATTGCGCGCGCGATGCTGACCTCTGAGGTATCTATTCAGCCAGTACGCGTCAACTCCGCCTATTTAGATGGAGGAGCCAGTGTTTACTCAATTAGGTTACTGCCCGCAGATGCCCGTTCGCTCGGCCTAAGAGAGGGCCAGGTTCTTAACGCTACTGTCGCGGCACGGCCAGAAGGAAATATGCTTCTCCTGGGAGGAAATGCGAAAAAGAATATTCTGTTGCCGAGGAATTCCGGGCTAGAAGGAGGTGTCAGGCTCTCTGTGACCATCTCAGCGACTGGGGGCGCAGTGCTTACTATGCTTCCTAGATTAGAGAAAAAAATCTCACCGGACACCAAAGTAGACAGAATCCATAGTTTGCTTGGTAGGGCGGCAGGTGTTGGTAAGGACTGGCTGAGAACGTTAACAGGCGTCGCCCAAGACGGGAGTTTTTCTAGGCAGCCTTCAGTCAGCATGGGCGCTCCGCTTGTCGGGCTTAATCCCCAGGGTCAGATTGCTCAGATAGGTCGTGATTTATATCTGACTATGCTCCAAAGCGGCCTTTTTCACGAATATCACGCTAAAGGATCTGAAGGCGTACAGGCAAATGTTAAGGAGCTGATTCTCAAGTTGCTGAGGGTTCAGCAGATGGGTCAAGGAGATAGGCTCTTGTTAACGGCTGCTTTGGACGATATAGAGTCAAATCAACTCGAGGCTTTAGGAGCATCTCTAAACAGGGGAGTGTCACTAAACTGGCCAGTTCCCTTGATTAACGACTGGCCTGTTTCAATTCATATAGAAGCAGACGAGAGCGGTCCAGATTCGGAGGCTTCAGGTTCAGATGAAGACGAAAGAGAGTGGCGAGTAGATCTCAAGTTTAGGGTAGACGAAACATCTAATCTCGACGCTCGTATAAGGTTAAAAGGCGAAGGAATTGGGCTGCACCTTTGGTGTCCGAGCCTTTCGCTTTATCAGGAGGCTATGAGTCACAGAAACTGGCTTAAAGAAGTAGCAGAAAGTGTCGGGTTACAGATTTCGGAGCTTCATATATTTCCATCCGAAAAGGTGTCACCGCAGAGATCAGCTGCAACAGATAGCTATACCGGTATCAACACCGAGCAATTGGGGATTTCAATTGATATCTAATAGCGATTATGAAAAAAGAGTGGCGGTAGCCCTTCTTTATGATCGGATTAAGGCGCCCACATTGGTGGCAAAGGGAGAAGGCGGCTTGGCCAATCAAATTTTGGCTGAGGCCGAAAGTGCCGGGGTTCCCGTTTCACAGGACGAGTTACTCGCAAACACGCTAGCACAATTGTCATTGAACGAGGAAATACCGGAGGCTCTTTTTCAATCTGTAGCGATAGTGTTGGCTTGGGCTTACAGAATTCAGGGAAAAACACCCTGGGACT
The DNA here is from genome assembly GCA_913052075.1 of uncultured Gammaproteobacteria bacterium. Classification (GTDB taxonomy): domain Bacteria; phylum Pseudomonadota; class Gammaproteobacteria; order Pseudomonadales; family Azotimanducaceae; genus UBA9926. Next base: position 28,260 of record CAJXDD010000003.1, on the reverse strand, counting down.
AGATTACTTCAGTCTACCCAACTTATCGTATACCGAAGACTGGTCTTGGGACCTTTGAGTTATCACGTTTAATAGTCCCTTGGTGATTTCAATCTGTTTTTTGAGAAGCAAATCGTTTCGGAGGTGCTTGTCCTTGCAAGTTGCCAGCAACGCTTGCACGTTCTCCAAGATCGCAATAGTACCCTCAGACTGGGACTGCTGAGCTAATTTCTCCCTAGCGGCCAATATCGACTGCATGAGGTCTAGCTTTCGATCCTGGAACCGTTCAACCGCCTCTAGATCCTTTTTGGAGAGTAGTTCGAACTCTTCGTCTAGAAGCTGAGATAACCTCTGGGACAACCTTATTGAGTCGTTTAGCGGTGATGTAGCCAGGTTTTCATCTACCATAATAAATCGGTGGCAGGCGCTAGATCAGCTTCTCTAATTCCATGAAATTCTCAGCTATCTTCCTTGAGTCAAGAGGATAAGAACCGTTCTGAATGGCTTCCTTGATGGAATCTACCTTTTTGGCATCGAAGACAGCTCGCTCCTCAGCTTCTTGCACCGCTTTACTAAGCTCTACATCAACTGTTGGCCTTGGATCATCAACTGGAGCCTCTCCAGCTACCCTAGCTTCCCGATTGCCAATCGAAGCTGATTTAGAGGGATCCACCTGATTCGGCCGACTCTGTGAGACATTCGATATGTTATCAACCATAATTGAGACTCTACTTGGGTCTATACAAAAATAGGATCGGCCAAAACCGACAGATCTTTAGCGAAAATGTTAAAAAAAATGCAAAAAAAACTCAACTCTTTGAAATTAGGAGTATTTTTTATTGTAGGTTGCGGAGGAGGAGGCTCCGAAGACTCAGGCCTTAACGATGATCCACCCTCTTCAAACGAGCCTCCATCAATAACCGCAGAGTCAAGCTATAGTATTACAGAAAATAAGAGAAAAATCGGCGTTATTCAGGTCAGGGATCCTGATTCGGAGAATTTGAATTTTTCTATCGATGGTCCCGACTCTGACCAGGTTCTGATCAATTCTGAGGGCCAACTACTTTTCGCGGTTGGCAGGGATTTTGAAGAGCCGTCAGATGCTGATCTTGATAATGTGTATTCTATAACACTGGTAGTGTCAGATGGGCAGAGCGAGACCAAAGCAGAGATCTCGATTGAGGTCCTGGATGCTCTTGAACAGGAATGGGATCAAAATGATCTGGACTCGAATGTTATTGAATAAGTCACTAGTCACTCGAGCGCTTCTTGGCGCTTTGCTTCTGGCCGGTCTTTCCGAAAGAATTTCAGCGGATACGATTTCACTGTCTCCTGGAGATACCCTATCTTCGTCCGTGTTGAACGACTTACTTGAGCCGATTCAAGCCCCAATCGATTATCAAGATTTTCTAGGTGCATGGCAGGTATCTCAATATATCTGTTTGGGTGGTACGATTTCTGCGGACTTGGAAGGGTTATGCGAGAGCGATGTAGAGCTTAATGAGGCTGTTCAACCAGGAGGAAGTCACTTTGAGCGACAGGATGTCTGGCAAATACAGCTTCTAGATCGAGAAGACTTTCCATTGATTATTCAGAGCCAAGAGTTAAATTTTCTGTTTAACCCGGTGCTTTCCTACATCGCGCCAAATGATCCAATTACCTGGCAGTGTGATTTGTCCGGTGGTCGGTTTTTGACATGTATAGGGCCGGGCAACATTCAGTATGGTGCTACTAACGGGTGCCAGCACGAAGAATGTCTGATACACGTGATAATGCGAGTTGACAGACTTACGACGAATAATCTCCGGCTGTCGCTCGGCCCTATAGACACGCGATTAACAGGAGGTTCGGCTAATTTATTAGGTTTGTTTAATGAAGTTATTTTGAGGAAAGACAAAATACTTCCTACTCCTAGACTTGTATCGGCATACTCTCAGGATTCGGGCGTTGATCTAGAATGGACGGCGGCAGAGGACTTCTCTGGCTTTTTCAATGTGTTTAGGAAGGACGAACTTTACGGGGACTTTGAATCTCTTGGGGTCGTGAGTGACCAAAATTTCAATGACGCTTCGGTTGAACCTGGAAAATACTGGTATAGGATTTACTCGGAATCTGATGGAGAACTCTCTTTAGGCAGTAACGTTAGAAGTGTACTGGTCGATTAGGCAGTTCCTCATTGTTCGAAAACCAATCTGCCGGGGCCCAGAACTTTAGCCGACAGTCTTCTTCCACTCTCTTCATTTCGAACGCGTACCGTGTCTCCAACATATCCATCTTCGAGAGCGATCACCCTTGTATTGATTGAGAAGAATTCGGAAGTGTATTCGATGTTAACAATGTCACCTCTAGATATGAGTTTTCGCTTGCGTAGGTGACGATGGCGCAGTACCTCGTCTTTCGAGACCTTTCGAGAAAGTGAGTAATGGTCTAGATCTCTGATTGACTCGACTGCATCGTTTGGCACATCAGTTGTCAAGAGAGCTGCTTCGAAAGAACTCGCTTGGATCGAGTCCATAGGCATTAATAGCGTTTTGGCTTTGTAAACTTTCGTCGCCGTGGAAATATCAGTCTTGAGTATCAAAGAGCCTTTAGTAATGTTTCTCTGAGCAAACTGCTTTTCTTCCCGAGGAAGTTGCGACAGGTAGTTTCGAGCGGATCCACGTCCTGTGGGCTTAGGAATTAAATTTTTCTCAAAAACCTGTTCTCCTTTTCTAATGTCTTTTAAGGCGACTAGTCCTTCAACAGAATCACTTTTCTCTCTCTGAGGCTCCAAAATATTGGGAGGAATTTTTACGAACCTTCGCCACTCGCCAGGACATTCTGATCTCACTATCGTTGCAGACATCGCTGGTACCGAAAAAATGATTGGCTCAGCGCAGGTAAGCTTTTTGAGATCGACATCATAGTCACTGTGGTCCAGAACGACCTCAGTCAAGGTTTGCGATTGAAGCCAATCTTCTAACGCCGTCAAAATTTTACCGTCTGCGTCGCCAAAGCTAAGAGCTGAAGACGTTAACAGCAGGACGCAAATGTATCCGGCGTAACTCTCAAGGCGGTTTTGCAATAGTCTGGACACGAGTAGCTCTTTTTCGATCGCTAGATAGGGTAGAACTTACTATGCCCACTAGCTTCCTTCTGTAGCAACCCAAATCTTCGGCAAATAGCTGCCATATCCCTCATTGATTGCCGGAATCAGATTGCCGTGTTGGCTAGCGTTCACGCCTAGAGATCTCACGATATATCCATAACTTTCTGATAAATATGAATTTTTCATGGAATTCAAGAATTGGCACACCCCTTGCGCTAACAAACGAGCCAGGAAAGGGCTTTGTAATTAAATCGGCCAACGGCAAGAAAACTTTAGGGAAGTTTAGAGATAAAGCGATGACTATGTTTTCAGATGTATTTGGTATTCATGAGCAGGCTTTAAAGCTTCGTCAGGACAGATTGTCTCTGATTGCTCAGAACATCGCTAATGCCGACACACCGAATTATCAAGCCAAGGACTTGGACTTTCGCAAAATCATGAGCCAAACAAAAAACGATATGCGAGTGGAACTGGATAGAACTGAGGGTGGTCATCTTGAAGACAGATCGATGAAAAACGCGAATTTGATCTTCAGAACTCCTCTTAACCCAGCGGCAGATGGCAACACGGTAGAAGTTCACTACGAGCAGTCAGAGTTCGGTAAAGAATCAGGTCGCTACATGGCGACTCTCCAATTCATCGAAGGACGGATTGGATCCATCAGAAGAGCCCTTCGAGGCGAATAGAGGAATTTGAGAGAGGGAAGGTAACACTATGGCAATGGTAATCAACACAAACGTGTCATCCTTGACCGCGCAGAGAGCCTTAGCTGAGTCAAATGCTGAGCTTCAAACCGCAATGGAGCGCCTTTCGACTGGGTCGAAGATTAATAGTGCGGCTGACGATGCAGCCGGGCTGGCTATGACCCAGAGGATGACAGCCCAGGTGAAGGGTCTCGCAATGGCCGTCAAGAATGCGAACGATGGTCAGGCTTTAACTCAGTCAATCGAGGGCGCTTTAGGCGAAGTGTCTGACATGTTGCAGAGAATGCGAGAGCTCTCCCTTCAGGCTGCGAACGGTACTAACAGTTCTGCCGACCGAACATTCCTACAGTCTGAAGTTAACTTGTTGATCCAGGAGATTTCGCGGGTCGCCACAAACACTAGATACAACGGTGAATTGATCCTTGATGGCACCTTTTTGAATAAGGCGCTTCAAGTCGGTATCGAGGAAGGGGAGAATATTATCTTCTCCGTCGAATCAGTAGCCGCTGAGTCTATAGGTGCTCATACCCTAGTCGGTAATGGCATTGGGGCGTCGCCGGCAGCGGCTGATCCTGCCTCTAATCCGACGACCATTGAGGATGATATCGAGATATTTGGTTTCCTAGGAACGAAGTCCACTGAAGCGTCAACAGGGGACAGCGCAAAACAGACCGGCGTAAAGATTAATAATTTAACTGGAGAAACCGGAGTCAAAGCTTACGCAAAAACTTTCGCATCGCTGGCGTCTAGCAGCGCGACGGCAAAGACCTACAGTGTAAAGATAAACGGTTACTCCACTGGTAATTTCGTGATCTCAAGCGGAGACGTAGAAAGTGCCGTCGATGCAATTAACCAGATTTCTGGATCCACTGGCGTGACCGCTAGTTCAAGTGGAAATAAGGTGGTTCTGTTTGACTCCGATGGCGACGACATCACAGTTGAGAACACGCAAACTTTGGCGGGTCATAGCGATCTAGTTGTGGCTAAGTTGGGCGAAGATGGCCTGGTAACCAACGTTATTGGCCAAGAAGTTAGCTTGGCTGTTTCAGGTGGCACCGATGCCACGAGGGTGACTGGGACACTGAAGATGGTCTCAGCGAACCCATTTTCTATTGACCAAAAATTTCAGACTACAACCAACACGACCAATACGCTGGTCAATGGCGCGATTAGTTCCGGCGCTAATAAGGTTGTTTTAGATAGTTTGACGGGTTTGGGCGTGGGTACGGCGATACGGTTCGCTGGTGATTCCGTGCCGACGACTCATTATATAACTGCAATTAACCCTGATGGTGATAATGCTCTAGAAATTTCGTTTACTCCCGCGGTTGACGAAACAGTCGAGGACGATTCTCGGCTTTATGTTGATACAGGCTACTACACAGATGCCGCTTCAACCTCATCGCTCAAGAACCTTACCCAGATCAATATCAATACTGCAATTAATGCTGGTGACTCAATATCCATAATTGATGCCGCTCTGGACAAAGTGGCACAGATGCGATCTGACTTAGGTGCGATCGAGAACCGATTGGCTTACACCGTCTCGAATCTTATGAACATTGCAGAAAAGACTGCTGATGCTCGGTCAAGGCTGGACGATGCCGATTACGCGCTGGAATCAGCGCGCTTAGCCAAGGCGCAGGTGGTTCAACAAGCCGGAACATCGATGTTGGCTCAGGCGAATCAGATGACGCAGTTGGTTTTGGACCTTCTTAGAGGTTAATAACAAGTCTGGTTAGGGGAGTGCTGTTCTCATGAGTTTAGAAAACATCATGCAAATTGCAGGGATGTCCATGGACGCCCAAACGGTGCGAATGAACCTATCTGTATCAAACGTTTCGAATGCTGACACGGTTTCAGATTCACCAGCGACTGCCTACAAAGCAAAGAGGCCGGTATTCAAGACGGTCATGGAGTCTGAAGTTAACCGAACGATGGGTCGAATAGAGGGAGGCGTTCGGATAGAACAGATCGCGGAGGATCAAGCTTCACATCCATCCATCTATGACCCATCGCATCCACAGGCGGATTCCAGAGGGTTTGTCCATGCTGCGAACGTCGATGTCATGCAAGAAATGGTTGATATCACAGCGGCTTCTCGAGCATTCGAGTCTGCGATCGAAGCTTCAAATACCGCAAAACGGCTTATGACTCGAACAATAGAAATGTTACAGAAATAGCAATTATGAGCATTACTGGATTAGAAAATATTAGAACCATGGCCGACGTGAGAGCTGATCAAAATCGTCCTGTTGGTGGTGAAGACCTAGATCGAAATGCGTTTTTGAGGCTCTTTACAACTCAGCTTCAAAACCAGAATCCGCTAGATCCAATGAAGAACGAACAATTCGTTGCTCAATTGGCTCAATTTTCAACGTTGGAAGCCACTTACTCGATGTCCGATTCGCTCGGAAAGTTTGTTGAATCCCAGCAAACGGAAAGAATGCTGAGAAGCTCAAACTTGCTTGGTAAGCAAGTATTTGCTCCTCAAGTTTCCATGCAGCAAAACGGCGGCAACCCGTTAGACGGGGTGGTCAAGGTAGATCAAGTGTTTGAGTCACTAGAGCTTTATGTCGTAGATGCCGAAACCGGACAAATCGTGAATCAAATGGATATGGGGCCTCAGGCGCCAGGTGAGCTGCCGTTCACTTGGAACGGGGGAACTTTTGAAGGCGAGCAGGCTCCCCCAGGCACATACAGATTTCAGGCAATTGGCAGAATTGGAGAAGCAACTAGCGAAGTGCCAGTTCTTTCTGCGACTCGAATTAAGAGCGTCTCTTGGGACGCTGGAATGGAAGAAATTTTCGTTGAAATTGAGGACGGACGAACCATCGCGCTGTCTGAGATTTCTCAAATTTCTGAATAGTTTAGACATATATAACTGGAGAGCTAAAGCATGTCGTTTTACACCTCACTAACAGGGCTAAAGGCAGCAACCACCGAGCTGGCGTTAACAAGTAATAATATCGCTAACGTCGGTACGGCAGGCTTCAAAAGATCGCGCGCGTCGTTCGGTGACATTTTCGCAACGTCTCCCCTGCAAAAAGCAACATCTGTTGTTGGTCAGGGCGTTTCATTGAAAGAGGTACGCCAAGAATTCAGCCAGGGAAACGTTGAGTTCTCATCTAACACGCTGGACCTTGCGATTTCGGGTGAAGGTTTCTTCCCGCTGAAGTCGGCGGATGGGTTAACAGACATCTACACTCGTAATGGGTCGTTCGTTTTGGACGAACAGTTCAGTGTTGTTAACTCCTCTGGACAAGCTTTGCTAGCAGCGGCGGTTGACTCGAGTGGTAAGGCGGATATTTCAAAACTGAACAAGTTGCAGATACCCACCAAGACAGCGGGGGAGGCGAGGCAAACTAGTTTGGTTGAACTCTCACTGAACCTACCTTCTGACGCGGAGGTCATTTACGGAGACTTCAATAGGAACAACCCAAATACTTACAACAAGTCTACCGCCCTAAGCGTCTACGATAGTGGGGGTAACTCTTATCTTGCAACGATTTACTATGTAAAGACCTCGAACGCGACAGCTGATTCACCATTCAACAAATGGCAGACCTACGTTTACGTTGGTGACGACCAAGTAAACGCTGCGTTGCAACAAGCAACCGATGAAAATGGAGAGCTTCTCTACGTCAATAAGTACGGAGAGCTCCAGCCTTTCTCAGCAGTAGAGGACTTGCTGGTTAACCGAAAGACCCAAAAGTTCAATCTAGACGACCTTACTGATGTTCGAACCTCTACGCCCGCAACGGTGACTGGGGGCAAGAACTTGTTGGGCGCTGACCTATCTGCCGATCAGGGTTTTAACTTTGGTACGTGGAACGCAATCAATAACGCAAACGACCTCTCGCAGTTCATGACCATTGATATCGACAATAGCGGTAGCCCTGTGACTGTCGACCTTTCAGGTCTATATGGCGAGGGTTTGATCACTGGAGCTCGGCTTGCTGACTATATTCAAGACCAGCTAAACGGGAAGTTTGGTGATGAGCGCTACTTCGATCTAACGGCAAGCAGCAACCGCCAGATTACAGTGAATGTGCAGGGAACCGCAGTCAACTTGGATGCTTCCATTGACCCTAGTAAGCCTAAAGTTAACGGTGCAGGGCAGCCTTGGACCGACTTGACTCGAGTGACGATCGATGAGGTGGTTCAGTCTCTGCAAGCCCAGGTAACGGAAGCTAATGTTGGTTTAACCGTGGGCTACGACTATGCAATGCGGTCCTTCACTTTTGTCCCTACTAATTCCTCAGACATCGTGACCATTGAATCTGCGGTTCAAAACCAGCTGTTTGGAACTAACTCGAGCGCTCAGACCCTTCGCTATGATTATGGCTCGGAAGGAACATGGGGTGCGGTGGTCGCGCCAAATGGAGATCTAAGACGTCCAGCGGTTGAACAGCGGTACGGAATTACGGTCGCTTACGACGGTGCTCAAGAGACATTTTCCTTCAGCTCAGGAACGACAGGCGACCAATCAGAGATCAACGTTTCTTTTGATGTCGGGGGTAATGCAGCTACAGACTTCGCTCGCTTTATGGGGTTTGACATATCGACTGGTACCACAAGTTTTTCTGTAGGTCAGAGCGCAGTTGCTGAAAGAGGGGTTGAGTCCTTGCCGGCGATTACCAGAGGATCTTCGATCGCTGTAAACGTTAACAATAACTTTTCGGTAGACGCTTCGAACAATACTTTCGTGGTGTCGGTAAACGATGTCAAAGGAACAGTTCAGTTACCCATTGGTGCGGGTTACACGCTTGAGAGCCTCATTAGCGGCTTAGAAAAGGCCATCAACCAACTAGCGTCCGACAGTGGCAGCAGTGTTTCGGGTGTAACGGTTGATTATGACGCCGCAACTAACGGACTCGTATTTACGACCGGCACGTCTGGAACGGACTCGTTTATCAAGGTTTCTGGTAGTGCTACATGGGGCCTTGCAAACATTGAAGCGGGTCGTGGTCTCACTACCACATGGATCAAGCCATCCCAGGCAGCAGATGTTGTCAACGGTGTTGCTGTTAACAAGTATATCGACGAATTTGGCAATGAAACAGCCAGTGCTGATGGTTATACAGAGCTATCAGAGTGGTCGCCGATCTTTCTCGATAAAGGTGAATTGACGTTTAACACGTCAGGTAACCTGGTGTCACCCTCGGGAGGCGCACAATTAGAAACCGTATTCTTGTCCGGTGGTCGTGGTGCTTTGAACTTGACCATCGATTATGGGAACACCACTCAGTTCTCTCAAGCATTCGCTGTTAAGTCTCAGTCGCAAGATGGTGCACCTGAAGGTGACCTCGTCGGTGTTGATATTGGAGACGATGGTCTTGTGGTTGCTTCCTACTCCAACGGTTCCCAGAACTCTTTAGGGAAAATTGTTTTGGTGACATTCCCTAGTAATGAGGGCTTGCGGCAGAACGGGGACAGCTCTTATTTGTCCTCAGCAAAGTCAGGTGCGGCGACGTTCGGTGAGCCTGGAACAGCTGGTTTCGGAACAATTCGAGCAGGTGCCCGAGAGAGATCAAATGTTGATTTGACGACAGAACTTGTTGGTTTGATTACGGCACAAAGAAACTTCCAGGCCAATGCTAAGGCAATCGAAACATCGTCAGCATTAACCTCGACGATTATTAACATTAGAGCCTAATAAGGGGCTGGTATTTCATGGACAAGGCTCTTTTTACAGCGATCAACTCCATTAAAGCGGACAAGATGCGTCAGCTAAATTCGGTCCACGAGGTTTCTAATGTCTCGACTACCGGTTTTAAGAAAGCTTTCCAGCTCACAATGGAGACGAACAGAGTTGACCTGCCGGGGTCGTTTACGACGAGGTATCTCGCGACGCCAGACACCCTGGGTCGCGTAGACCTCACGCCCGGGGTAAAAATTTCAACCGATAGTCCTTTGGATATCTACATAGAAGGCAAGGGTGTTTTGGGCGTATTCAACGCGGAAGGCCAGGTTGCGTTTACCAGGAGGGGCGACCTTCAGGTCGATAGTGAAGGAAGACTTGTTAATGGCGTTGGCAAAGTTATCGCGTCAGATGCCGGTGGTGAAATCGCTCTGCAGCCCGAGTTCTTGTACAGCATTTCTAAAGAAGGGGTGATCTATGCAACTAACCCCGAAGAGGAAGTGGCAGAGGAAGTAGAAGTTGCCAGGCTTATGCTGAGAGATGCCTCCGAGACTGATTTAGAAAAGATGGAAGACGGTCTCTTCAAAGTCATGGGACAACCGCCTGGTGATTTCGCTGGAACCGGAGACACTGTCCTCGTTAGTAACAGAACACTGGAAGGGAGCTCAGTTAAGACCTTCGACATATTGGCTCAAATGATTGAGTTGGAAAGGTCTTACGAAATGAAGATCAATATTGTTAAACAACTCTCAGACTTGGGCGAGAGTTCATCAACTTTAATGCAGTTAGCATAAGGGGAACCAGAACATGGATGCTTCTTTGTGGGTCGCTAAAACGGGATTAAATGCTCAGCAGACTCGGATGTCGGTTATATCCAACAACCTTGCAAACGTTAATACCACAGGGTTTAAACGAGACCGGCCTGTCTTTGAGGACCTTCTCTATCAGAATATCCGTCAGTCTGGAGGTCAAACTGGCGCTGACACTAATGCGGCTACTGGTTTTATGTTGGGTACGGGAACTCGGATTGTGTCGACGGAAAAAATTCAGAGCCAAGGCAATATGATTTCGACAGAAAACGCCTTGGATCTCGCCATTGAGGGGCCTGGCTTTTTCCAAATTGTTCAGCCCGATGGAACGATCGCTTACACCAGAGACGGTGGATTTAAGTTGTCTCAGGAGGGTGAATTGGTCACTCCGCAGGGTTTGCTCCTTCAGCCTCAGATTGTGATTCCTGCAGAAGCCGCTTCAATTTCGATTGGTAATGATGGAATTGTCAGTGCCGAGCTTGCGAATGGTGGCGGCAATCAGCAGCTTGGCCAAATCCAGATTGCCCGATTTATTAACTCGGCTGGCCTAGAGGCTCAGGGTCAAAATCTGTTCAGAGAAACCACTTCTAGTGGAGCTCCTATTATTTTGGTTCCAGGCGAGCAGGGTGCCGGTGAGATCGCTCAAGGAATGCTTGAAGCATCGAATGTGAACGTGGTCGAAGAGTTAGTAAACATGATCGAAACTCAGAGAGCTTACGAAATTAACTCGAAGGCTATCAGTTCGGTTGACTCGATGCTTAGATTCTTGAATCAGAATCTATAGGAGTTAGGAAGAATGCTTAGATTTTCTTTAATACTTCTCGCGAGTTCTCTGCTCGTAGGCTGTGCGAACAACCGTATGGCGATCGAGGGACCGTCTACTGGCGAGTACATGGCGGCACTACCGCTTATGGAATATCAGGAATCATCGCCAACGGGATCGATTTTTACAGATTCGAGACGCAGTCGTGCATTTGGCTATCGTAAGAACTTCGGGATAGGCGACATTTTGACCGTCGTTCTCGGCGAAAGCACTCAAGCACAACGAAGCTCAGGCATTAATTTGTCCAAAGAGGTGTCTAATTCGCCACTAAGTCAGATACAGCCGGCATTCTTCAATAGTCCGGAAGTTGCAACCTCTCCAGGTTTTACGAACCGGTACAAGCGAGTACTAAAGAATCTGACGTTTACCGAGCAGAACAGATCTGACAAAGGAATCGGTACTGCAGATCAAGCTGCAAGCCTGAGCGGTGCTGTCGCAGTAATTGTGACCAAGGTTCTAGATAACGGGAACCTATTCGTTGAAGGCAAGAAAGTGCTTGCCTTAAGCGAGGGCAGTGAAGAAGTTTTTATCAGCGGGATCATTACGCCCAAGGACGTACAGCCAGACAACACTATTCTCTCCTCGCGGATCGCACAAGCAAGTATTGTGTATCGTGGACGGGGTGATGTGGCCGATGTAGCGACTGCCAGCTGGGGTTCGAGACTCTTCAACAAATTATGGCCATTTTGATATGAATGTTTTCTCTAAAATCGTTCTCTTTTTGTGCATCGTCTTCTCGTCTTCACTAGCTGCGGACCGAGTGAAGGATTTGACTTCGGTCGCAGGAGTGAGATCAAACCAACTCGTTGGATATGGCTTAGTTGTAGGTCTTAGTGGGACAGGTGATAGGGACAAGATTAGTTTCACTGCACAGAGTCTCAAGACAGTCCTAGAAAGGCTGGGCGTAGAAGTAGATGGACCAATTTCCAACTACGACTTATACCAGAGAGGCGTAGCTAGTCTGGCATATGACAAAACGAAGTTAGATAACGTCGCGTCTGTTGTTGTAACGGCTACCATTCCGCCGTTTGCAAAACCGGGCCAGGTGATGGATGTGAACGTTGCTGCTATCGGGCTTGCTAGCAGCTTGCGTGGAGGAAGTTTAATCCTCACGGAGCTCAGAGGAGTTGATGGAGAAATTTATGCATTGGCTCAAGGACCTCTAACGGTTTCCGGAGTCGAAGTCTCTGCTGAGGGTTCGGAGATCCAGATTGGCGTTCCGACCGCGGGTCGCATTCCAAGCGGAGCTATTGTGGAAAAGGAAATTCCATCCTCTTTCGCTGAGTCAGAGCACATCGTGTTGAATAACCACCTCAATGATTTCACAACCGCAAGCGCGATCGCGGAGGCGATCAACGGTGCGTTCGGGGATAAAACAGCTCGAGCACTGGATGGTACATCTGTTGCGGTATTAGCTCCCCAGGACCCGAGTCAGAGAGTCTCCTTTCTTTCGGTCATCGAAAATCTGGAGGTAATACCTGGCGAGCCTCAGGCCAAAGTGGTTGTTAATTCAAGGACTGGAACCGTGGTCATTAGTAGGACGGTCAGAGTGACAGCTGCTGCTGTGACTCACGGACAGCTAACGGTAAGAGTTTCTGCAACCAATGAGGTCAGTCAACCTGGAACAGCAGTAGTAGGAAGAGGGCCTGCTGGCCAAACAGTGCCATTTTCCAACGCAGAAATTTCGGTGTCTGAAGAGGCAAGGCCAATGTTCGTCTTCCAGCCAGGCGTCAATCTCAGGGAAATTGTAGATGCGGTCAATCAGGTGGGTGCAACGCCGTCTTCATTGATTGCGATTCTTGATGCTCTCAAAAGCTCCGGAAGCCTGCGAGCCGAGCTAGTAGTTTTGTAGAGGCGAGAGACATGTCAGTTGGTGCATTAGATTCAGCGACGATCAGTCAGCTAAAAGCGGACGCCGCGAACAGACCCGATCAGAACCTCGACGAAGTGAGTCGTCGTTTTGAAGAGTTGTTCGTGAATATGTTGGTCAAGTCTATGCGTCAAGCTGTGGTTAAGTCAGATCTTTTTAACTCAGATGCTCAGGACACATACCAGCAGTTGTTCGATCAGGAAATTTCGAAAGAAATTGCTAGATCTGGTGGTCTAGGGCTGTCGGATGTAATTCGAGATCAGTTGTCCCGCGGAGCGTCGAAAAAAAATAGCCGTGAGTATTACGAGATCAGCAAGACAGTCTCGCTTCCGTTACAGCCTGTTAGCAGTTCGGAACCCAAAGGGATTCGTTTGGTAGACGAAGATGCCTGATCTGCTAACCATTGGCGGCAACGCGTTAAGGACAAACCAATCAGCATTGGCGGTTATCAGCAATAATATCGCGAATGTGAATACCGAAGGTTATGTTCGGCAAGAGTTGGACGTTACTGAAAATCTGCCCTCTAAGCTAGGAACCATCTACATAGGTTCTGGTGCAGTGGCTAGCGGGGTCAAGCGCGCCTATGACTCCCTGGTGGAGGGATCTCTCCGAGCAAGTTTGAGTGACCTGTCAGCCCAGCGACCTTTAATACAATATACCCAACGTTTGATTGATGTATTTGGTAGCGAGGAGGCTAGTCTTACCCCTGCATTAGATGACTTTTTTGGAAGCATGAAGGAATTGAGTCAGGATCCCTCATCTACCATCCGTCGAGACGGCGTGATTTCGGAATCAAGAAACTTGAGCTCTCGATTCCAGGAGCTCGCAAGGCAATTAAGTGATGCAGACTTGGACACCCAGTCAGAGCTAAACTATCAAATTGATCAATTTAATTCCCTAACTGATCAGTTAGTAACGGTTAACCAGAGACTGCTTCGTTCGACGAGCCTTTCGCGTCAACAGCCGGATCTGCTCAATACGCGAGATAAGCTTCTGGCCGACATGTCCGAGCTCCTTAGAATTTCCGTCACCGAAGCCACTAATGGAGTAGTCGATGTAAATATTGGACAGGGTTCCAACTCTGTTTCGGTCTTAACTGGGGCTTCAAAATTAGATATCGCGGCTCAGGTCGTTGAGGGTAGTCCTCCGGCTGAAATTAACCTGCTCGTTGATCCTTATGGAAAAAAGCAGAACCTTGCTGGGCTTGCGGGTGGAGAAATTGGGGGACTTCTCCAGTTCAGACAAAGCATGTTAGATACCTCTTGGTCTGACCTGAACTACTTAGCCCAAGTGGTCTCGAGCGAGGTCAACAAGACACTAACTGGTGGTATGGATTCGTTCGGCAATCGGGGAACCCCTCTCTTTGATACCCCAAGAATATTCCAGCTCGACCTCTCAATGGCGCAATCTAATGTTGCGGTTGATGTTCAGGTAATTGATGAAAGAGCCGAAAACGGTAACCAACTCGAGTTCGTTTATGACCGATCGAAGGAAAGCTGGTTGGTCAAAGACATTACGAGTGGAGCGTCCTATCGAACTCAGTCAGCCTCTGACATAGGAATAAACGGGCTTCGTGTCCAGTTTAGGGGTGCTCCCAGCGATGGAGATGTTATCCGCATTTCTTCTTATGAGTCTGCTGCGGAAAGTATAAGAGTTAGCATTTCTGATTCCAGAAAACTTGCCACAGGGGACCTCTTTGGTCTCACGTATGGGCGCAATAATACGGCTGGGGTAACGGCGAGTATCGGTTTCACTGAGTCGACCAGTCAGCCTAGCGTACCTGCAATATCGGACGTTATCGTAAATAACCCCAATGTCGCCGCAGGTGTGACAATAGGGACCTCTCTCAGCGATCCGGTGATGTCGATTCCAGCCGGCACTAAAGATGCGGTTTTAAGTCTCAATAAATCGAGTACAAGTTCTACCGAGTTACAGGTGTTTACCAGAGACGGAAGACATATTTTCGGGACCTCGTCATTGGCGGAGGAGGAGAAAAATTTAATACTTTCAAACACTGATATTTTCCAGGGTAACGTCGCCTACTCCTCGGATTATCTGAATGGCGATCAGAGCTATCTTGGCAAGCCTTGGAGAATGGGCTTAGTCGATAGCTCCCTAATTCAGACACGAGCTGATGGGTCACTGGAGCTTGTAAAAGAGGCAGCAATTACGGGTTCAGCTCCCCCTGACTACTTAAACGATACGAACGCGGCAGTAACTTACATAGAGCGAGGTGCGCTTGAACTAAATGGGATTTCTCTTAGCGAGTTGAGTCTTGCCTCGGGTGAGCGGATGACGAGCACCAAGATTGTAAATTGGCTGAACACAAATATTGGTCGAGAGCCTCTTTTGGCTCGAGCTGAAAACAAAGTTAGCGTTCCAGCTAAAAGCATCGATTTAAATGGAAATGCGCTGAACATAAATGGTTCGGACGTGGATCTCTCAGGCTCGGTGAGCTCGGCCGCTGAGCTAACGAACAGAATCAATGCTATTTCTCAAACGACAAAAGTGTTCGCTCAGATAGGTGCGAACGGCGAATTCTTGCTACAGAACTTATCTGGATTTGAAGCGAATCCAATTACCATTTCCTCGGGAACGAATGTGCTCCGAGGAATTTCCGGGAAACATGAGCCTTCGATTGTAATTGAAGCGACGAGGAGTTCAGGGGACCTAAATGCCAAGGAAGTTGCCTTGACGGTCAAGGGATCTGGCAGCGCCACCGATATGGCTAAATTAGGCTTTGAAACCTCAATTTATTTTGACGGAACTCTGGATGAGAGCTTGATGGTTTTTTCATCCGGTTCAGGATCTGACTCCGCAACGATCTATGGAAGCTTCGAAGTTGGAGAACCAGAACAGCTTTATCTGAGAGATAGAGAGACAAAGATCGAGTTTACCTCCAGTAGTGCCTATCAAATTAAGGACTCTCAATCAGGAACCGTATTGGCTGAACGAAATTATAAATTTGGTGACGCAGTTAGTTATGGAAACTTCAGCTTAATGATCGAGGGTGAGCCTCAGGCCGGTGATTCGTTCGTGGTAGACGGAAACCGATCTGGTCTCGGAAGTAATGAAAATGTGGGAAGACTTATCTCCATTCAAGACAAGAGCTTGATTGGAGATAGTCAGACTCTCCACGAAGGGTACTTATCAATCCTGACCTCTGCCGGGAATCTTTCAAATAAAGCAAGTGTTGCGGAAGAGGCACTGGAGGTTGTTTACGATCAAGCCGTAAGGACGAAGGATCAGAAGGCTGGAGTCAATCTTGACGAGGAGGCAGCCAACCTCATCCGTTTTCAGCAGTCATATCAGGCTTCAGCCAGGCTGATGGCGACCGCGAACCAGTTGTTTGACGCGCTTCTCAGGATATAGGGGGTTTGATTAATGAAAATTTCTAGTTCTTACCTGTTCGATAGTGCCCTACGAAATCTGCAGTCGAGTCAAACTGATGTCGCTCGCTCAAGAGAGCAGTTGGCCAGTGGTAAAAATCTAGTAAGAGCGAGTGATGATACTAGTAAGTTACGAAGTATCGAGACTTTAGAGTCGTATCTTAAAAAGCTCGACTCGTTTGATTCCAACCTCAGTTATCTGAAAGACCGTCTGAACCTGGAGGAGGGTGTACTCGGATCAGCAAGCGATATCCTAATGAGAATTAAGGAATTATCTATCCAAGCCGCAAATGACACTATGTCGTCAACGGATCTAGATATTATCGCTACGGAAGCGAGAAATCTTCGAGAAGAATTATTTTCAATAGCAAATACCCGGGACGTTGAAGGTAATTATGTGTTTTCTGGTAGCAGAACCGAGAATCCAGCTTACTCACGTGACCAGCTAACGGGTCAAGTCTCATATGAGGGAGATAATCGTCAGTCCAAAATCTCGATTAACGAAACTCGTGACCTAGAGAAGAATCGAGATGGACAGTCGATCTTTCAATCAATAACCCGTTCGCAGTCGGAGTACAGCATTGCAGGGATATCTGGCGAGGGTAATTTCAATTTTCGGGCAGGTGGTTTGGTAATCGAATTTTATGTGGAGGCAAATGCCTCAAGCCAAACCGTGGTCTCGGCGATGCAGAGGGCTTTAGATCAGTCGGGAGTCGCTGGTTCTGCTAGCGCCAATGTTACGGATGGTGTGACGTCTTACTCTTTGACCGTTTCTGGACAGCACGCCGAATTAAACAATGGTGTCCTTGTTACTCAAGGAAACTCCGAAACCAATGCCCTGACTGTGTCGAAAACCAAAGATCAGAATACCAGCGAAGGGTTCTTCTCTGTGTTGGGTGACTTCGTTGCCGGGCTTGAAAGTGGAGACCGAGGCAAGATCAACAGGGCCATCAGCGAAATCACCATTCTTCAAGAAGATATGGCTATTGTGCTTGGTGACGTAGGTTCAGCGATAAATAACCTGGATCGGCAGAGCGACATAAATTCCGACACGAGGCTCAGGGTTGATCAGCTATTGTCCGGCGAGAAAGATTTGGATTACGCCCAGGCAGTAACTAAATTCAATCAGGAAATGGTGCGACTAGAGGCGACCCAGGCCAGCTTCGCAAAAGTTGCCCAGCTGTCGCTATTTGAATTTATTTAATCAGTGGACTGTAGAGAGGCTTGAAGAGGAGTGCTCGCTACTGGTCACAATGTAAGGCCTAGACGAAGCAGTTGGCTCCAAAAGCGTTCTGACGCCCTTTCTCAACTCGGAAGTAAGAAGTTTTAACTCGTCGATGTCCTCAACAAACGGCAGTTTGAAAGCGTCTGTCAATACCTCTGAGAAGTAGTCAAAAAGGTCGTCGATATGCCCGTGCAGACTTGGAATAGGTATATCTTTAAGGTTGCGGCGCAGCCTCCCGCTCAACATTACTGCGTGCCGTAGAGAAGGGTTTGCCCTCTCAAAAGATTGTGTGCTCGCGTTCTTAGAGGCAACAGCTAAGCTGTGCATTAGCGAATCAAAGAGGAATTCCATTTCGTCTTGACTGCTAGAACGAAACCCCTCGATCGCTTGCTCCAAGTATTTCACTTGAGTCATGACATTTCACCTTCTTACAGATATCTAATCGGTCATTTGATCCACTTCTTTAGCTTAACTCATAGGAAAGGACACTTTTGATAACTTGAGGAAAGGCAAGCTTCGATCATAGGATCGATTTCCTCCAGGCTGAAATCGCTCTGAATTCTGACAAATTCCGCTAAATTTGAGGCGTCGGCCTGACCATTAAGTACGGCAATTTCTGCCCAAACCCATGAGGCTTTTAGTTCTTCTACAGCTACCTCCTGGGTAAAGAGATTGTCCCAATAAGAACCTTGGTCGCGCTTCTTACCTTCCCCGGTCAGAAGAAAATATGAGTACATATATTGTCCATTCGCATCTCCCTCACTTGCGGCTTTTGCGAAATAACGACGAGCTTGGGCATCATTTTTCTGAAATCCCTCGCCTTTAAAGTGAATTAATCCGACCATATAAGATGCAGCTCCTAATTTTTGGTCGGAAGCTTTTTGAAAGTAACGCCTAGCTATCCGAAAATCTTGAGATACACCATGTCCCAGATAGTTCAGCATCCCCAAATTGTGTTGAGCCTCAGCCAATTCCTGATTTGCTGAACGCGTATACCAGTTAAGAGCGAGGGAGTAGTTTCGCTTGACTCCGAGCCCATGCTGGTAAAGAAAACCTAAATTATTTTGAGCCTCCGGATTGCCCTCCTCAGCTAGAGGGCGAAAGGATCTGAATGCAGTTGCATAGTGATTTCGATCAATGGCATTTAGTCCAGCGATGAAAGCCTCAGAAAGTGCTGGGGAACAAAAAGACGCCAACAAGATTGTCGTGAGTATTTTTCTCATTCTGTGTAACTGCATAACGTTCAAGATCTTATTCGGCTCTCAATCGCTCTTGGATAGCAAGAACTTGAGTAAAAAGGTCTCCCTCTGTTAGGGCGCCGATAATTTTTCCGTCTTCCACAATTGGAATACTTTCGCCTACGAAGTCTGCGGCAACTTCCAATGACTCGGTCAACGAATTTTCAGGTTCTAGGAAAACGGGATTACGGTCCATGACTGACGACACCGGTTCTTCAGTGTCCGTGATATCCAAGAGGCTAAATTTACCAAGGAAATTATTTGTGCCCTCAGCCACGTACGCCTCTGACATTCGTGCTTCTTTTAGTTTCGAAATCGCCTCGGCTTGACTTGTCTGAGGTTGGAAGACTAGATAATCGCTGCCTTCAATTTCCCTGACGTAAGTTTGGGAGAGATGGATGTACTCTCGCCCTCTTGTCATATCGATGCCTCGGTCGAGCAGTTGGCGATCAAAAAAAGACAACCCAAACAATTGGTAAGTAAGTTTGGAAGACATGGTCACAGACAACAGAGCCATAAGGCCGTATTGGTAAGACTGCGTCAGTTCAATTACGATCAAAACGACGGTAATCGGTGCCCCTATCACTGATGCACCAACAGCGGCCATGGTAGCAACAGACAAAACGCTGTAGTAATCGCTAGGCAAACCCCACTGAACTAAAATTCCGGTAAGGAGGCTGCCGACGGCTGCTCCGATGAACAAAGCGGGTCCAAAAACCCCTCCGAAAAAACCAAATCCGATACATGCTGCTGTGATTACAATTTTCAGCACGAGAACCAACAACGATTCGGTGATAGAAAATTGACCGGCAATCATTGCGTCAATTTCAGGCGAACCCAAACCCATAATTTCGGGAACCCATATACCTATCAATCCAACTGTCACTGCAGTTGACAGGATGAGCTTATTAAAAGTCACCTTCCCTGATGCCGCAAATCGTTGGAAGGATCGCAGGCAAGACATATAAAGGATTGAAGCAAAAGTACATACGGGCGCAAAAAGGATAACAAGGGGAACTACTGCGCCCAGCGCGAGGTCGGTAACTGACACATTAAACGCTACACTAGAATCGAAGAAGAAGGAGTTGGTTGCAGCGGCAACAATTGACGCTACTGAAATAGGAGCAACAGCCGATACTGAAAAACGTCTTAGTAGCGCCTCGTGAGCGAAAATGATGCCACCAATGGGGGCATTGAAACCCGAGGATATTGCCGCGGCCACGCCGCAAGCAATCAAGACGTCTTTTTTGACAATATTTTTGAATAACTTAGTCAATATAGTTGAGAGCGTGGCTCCGAAATGGACTAGTGGGCCATACTGACCAACGGATGCCCCTGCACTCGCTGAAATAAACGCAGCAAGCGTTGATCCGAGGCCAACTTTTACGTCGACTCCTACTTTTGACTGCTGAAGCGCATAGATACTGTCCGCCGGTCCGGACCACTTGGTGACTCCGATAAGTCTCCTAACGACAATGATCAGAATTGCCCCGATCAACATTGCGATTACCGGAGTCAGTGAAATTGACGCCTCACCTACATTAAGCTCTGGCTGCTGAAATTTAGAGACAAAGCTCAAGAAGTATCTGGCGCCCTCGATGAAGTAGTGAGCTGTTATGGCAACAATTAGCCCTACAACTACCGAAAGGATGGTCTGGATGATTAGCTCGTTTAAAATTTTGGCCCGCATTTTTGTGGCCCTTATTTTTTCTTGCTACCCGCTTCTTTTCGAACGAAAGACATACATTGCCTCCCATCTGCCTGATAAACCTCAATTGAGGGAAGATTCCTGGACTTAAATCCCAGCTTATTGCATTGGTATCGTCTAGATTGATCCCAGCTTATCGCAAAATGGACGCAATCCCAGCAATTCACCTTGGAGACGTTCTCTTTCATGAATCTTCTTTATCATTTCGATGCTTAGCTAATATGTGTCGAGAATGTTCAACTAAGTCTTCAATTTGTTCCTCTGAGAGGCCAAGTTGATCGCCCATGTTGCGGATTAGATTGAGTTCCCGGGAGTCTATTTCCCCATCCTCCATAGCGTCGTCGATCACCCACTGGAGGGATTCTCTTTTCCGTCTCATTTGCTCAGAAAATGCTGAGGCTAGAATACCCGACGGAAGAGCGACCATCCCAATTCCTAGGATCGTAACTAGTGAGCCTAAAACTTGCCCTAGATATGACTGCGGGTATACATCGCCATAACCAACAGTCGTTAGGGCGGCGATAGCCCACCACATCGCCTCAGGTATTGAACCAAACTTATCTGGCTGCACATCGCGTTCAACCAGGTATAGGGCAGATGCCGCCATAACAAGAATTACAATCAATATGACAAATATACCCGCTAGATTCTTCCTTTCTTCGTGCAGCACATTGAAAAGAAGCTCGAAAGTTGAGAAGTATCTCGTGAGTTTGAAGACACGCAACAATCTTAAAATCCTAAGGAATCTTAGATCGATTCCAGGGAATAGGACCTGGAGTAGTGAAGGCAAGAATGCAACTAGATCAACGATCGCCATTGGGCTGAGTACGTATTTCAGGCGTTTCTTCGAATTGGAAGCGCTTGCGCCGATTTTCTGATTTGACTCGACGCAGGACCAAAGTCTCATTAAATATTCTGTAGCAAAAACCAGCGTAGAGCTGATTTCTATAAATAAGAAAAGCTCGCGATACTGTCTCTCTAATTCCTCCATTGATTCGAGGACGATGCAGACAACATTTAAGAGAATAAGGGACACGATGAAGATCGAGAAGGCCCTGCACAAAGGATCCTTCGGATCTGACATCTCAAGAATATCGTGGACTCTGGCTCTCAAAACAAAGTCAATTTCGAAAGTGCTTCATGGCTTGAGTTTACTTAACCTAGATCAAGAGTCTATTAGTATCTCAATTCGTCTGTTTTGCACTCTGCCTTCGGGCGTATCGTTCGAGGCAACGGGTTGAGTATCAGCAAATCCTAGAACTGTCATTCTGTCATCGGGAATATTGCTTTGAATCATAAAGTCCGCCACTGCGGCAGCTCTGGCTGCGGAGAGATCCCAGTTGCTATCGAATCTTTCGCTGAATGCGATGGGAATGTTATCTGTGTGACCCGAAATCGTGACAGAGCCCTGCGACTCTGAAATCGCCTGGGCAACGCTAGCTAGAGTAGGGATAAAGGATGTTTGTAGTTCTGCAAAACCTGATCGAAATGAACCTTGACTAGACAGCTGGACTAGAATTTGATCGCCGACCTTTTCGACATTAGCGAGGCCGCTTGATATTTCTGATCTTAAATTCGCTCTGATTTTTCTGAGTTGGTCTTCAATTTGCTCTTGCTGTTCTTGCTCTTTTAACCTGTCGGACTCTGAATCACCCTGATTGAATTCTACTTCCACCAAGGATTCTATATAGGACTGTGCTTCTGCAACTTGAGCAAATATCTCCAATGTGTCCTCATCTATCTGCCCTCTGGATCTATCACCGTCAAATTGCGACTCTTGACCGTCCTCAGACTTTTCCACGACACTAACCAAAATCTCCCCATCTACTTCCTGAAGTTCCACAGTTCCTTTCGCAATCTGCGATTTAAGGGCCCTTTTCAGATACTCGATATCTGATTCGTCCTTCTCTTTCTTCGGGTTTTTTGTGGATTTGAGTTCAACATCTTGAGGGCTCTCGTCTGTTGTTTCCTCCTTCACGTTAGTAATGATCGAGGGATCAGTTTTTGAGGTTTTGAAATTCTTAGCGATGATATTTTGTGCCATTGGAGGCTCTACGCTCGGAACTTCCCTTTGAACACCGAATGAATTAGACATGGAACCTGAAACTTCCTTGAATATGGAAGGATCTTCCATTTCGGTGAAAGACAGAATTAAAACGAAGAAAGCCATCAGCAAAGTTGCCATGTCGGCGAACGTTGCCATCCAAGCAGGCGCCATAGACGGGCAGGGCTCACACTCTCCTTTTTCTACGACTTCACGAGGTTCAACAAATTCGACCTCAGCGTCGGTTGCTTCTTCGCCTTCAAGGGGCTCTAAAGCTTCGTTAGGATCTAGCTCTTCGTTGTCAGCCATCGACAATTACCTCTATGCGGCGATTTCGAGCTCTTCCTTCCGCAGTATCATTTGATGCGACCGGTTTGCTGTCAGCAAATCCTGAGACTGAAAGCCTTCCTGCCTCGAGGCTGGTATTGTCTATTAGGTAATTGGCGACAGATGCTGACCTAGCGGATGAAAGATCCCAATTTGACCTAAATCTTTCGCTAAATCCGACGGGTACGTTGTCAGTATGGCCTTCGACACGGATGATACCCCCAACGGTTGCGATCGAAGCTCCAACTTTCTGCAAGGTGGGTTGGAAACCAGCACTGAGTGTTGCACTCCCAGAGTCAAAACTGTCTTGCTGACCAAGTCGAATGATGACCTTGTCTCCGTCCCGTTCCACCTCGGCTAGTCCGGAAGCAATTTCATCCTGAAGTGCGGATCGGATAGCCCTAAGTCGATCATCAGTCTGACTGGCCGTGCCCTCAGCCCTTTGATCTCCCTCTATTGGTCGTTGCACAACTAAAGGGGCTGCAATGTCTGCTCGGACCTGGGTAATTTTCTGAGCGATTTCCAGAAACTCTTGCGGAATTTTGCCGCTCAGACTTGGACCCTCCGATCCACTAGATGCTGCGTTAGCTGGGGCAATTAAATCGACGACAATTTCGTCCCCCTGGATTTCAACGCTAACCTGACCCTGATCGATTTCGTCGGCCAAAAGTTCGACGACTTGTTCGTATTCTTCGACTAGATCTGACGATGATTCTCCATCTTCAGTCATTTGTTTAACGAATTCTTTTGTGGAGTCTTCCGTTCTCTGGCTCTTATTTGCTATGACAGTTGCTTCCGCGTCGGCAGGAGTAAATTCCGTGCTTAAAAGTGTCTCTGCCATCGGGATTTTAATTTTGGGCACAACTCGTTCGACACCAAATGCGACTGCTAATGATCCGCTGACTTGCTCAAATTTCGGTACGTTCACATTTGCGAAAGAGAGAATCAAGACGAAGAAGGCCATCAGCAGGGTTGCCATGTCCGCAAATGTCGCCATCCAAGGGGGCGATCCACCTGGGCATTCTGGGCAGTCAGGTGGAACCTCGAGAGGTGGAAGGGGCCCCTCGGGTTCGTTAGAACCTTCGACCGGTAGGCCTTCTTCGTCGAGCTCTACCTCATTGGTCTCAGCTTCGCTCATATCAAATCACCGATTTAGGAAGCGGCTAGCTTCTCTCGATCTGGCGGACTGAGACGGCTTTTAAGAACTTCAGATAAGACTCTTGGGTTCATGGTCCCTTTCCGAATCTCAATTACTCCCTCCAGGATCATCGCGCAGTTGTTCTGCTCATGGAGCGAATAATTGTCCAACTTCTCTGCAAGAGGTCCAGCCAAAACATTTGCGATGAGTGCGCCATATAATGTCGTTAAAAGGGCGATCGCCATGGCGGGACCAATAGCCTTTGGATCACTCATGTTTTGGAGCATTCCCACAAGGCCAACGAGGGTGCCAATCATGCCCATCGCTGGCGCGATATCTTTCCAGGATTTGAAGACGCCTGAATAGTTACCGTGCCTGTATTTCATCAGATCGAGGTCATTATTTAGGGTGGATTCGATGGTTTCTGCATCCGTTCCGTCAACAACCATGCTGATTCCTTTCTGCAGGAATGGGTTAGACAGTTCTGCCATCTGGCCCTCGAGCGCAATGACTCCATCTCGTCGAGCGGTGTTAGCCATAGCAACGATCTGCTCGATTAATTCAACCGAATCCTCATTTTTGTTAAGGATCGTTTTCATCAAGACCTTAGCCCAGGCGTTAATGAAATCTGGCAGCGTTGATCGCATGAGCAATACCGCTATTGAACCTCCGAAAACGATGACGATCGAGTTGATTTCAATGAATGCGTTAATGCCCGCAGCATCGGCCATTGCATAAAAAATAAGACCTAGCGTTGTAACTAAGCCAATTACTGTAGCGATGTCCATTTCTAACCCCAGCGAAATAGGTTGGGCAGAGTTTACCTGAGTCTGCCTTGTACTCAATGTGATCGGCTAAATTTGCTTTTCCTTAATAGAAACCTAATCTAATCTAAGAGAAAAAGGGATCCGGATGTGCATGATGCGTAGATTTTCGGTTCATGGGTTTTTGCTCGTTGTTGCGCTGGGGGTCGTTGGGTGCGAGAGGGGTCAGCCTACGCCTTGTGTTGATGTCGTTGCTTCAAACGATATTGGACAATTTGAGCTAGCTTTGGGAGGTTTGGCTAGGGACCGAGAGAATAAGCTGGAATGGTACAGGTGCTCACTGGGACAGAGGTTTAATGGGTCGGAATGCGTTGGAGAGGCTCAGTACGAGAAATGGGACGACACGATTGTTATTATCGACGAGGTCAATGAGAAGTCTGGCACCAACTGGAGAATGCCCACGCTCAAGGAACTAAGAACATTAGTAATTGAGGACTGCGGGAACCCCGCAGTCAATCCTAATGTTTTTCCAGGCATATTGGTTGAAAACTATTGGGCTGCAGACAAGAGCTCCGCGTCTGGATTTCGGTGCGGCATGTACACTTATCTTGGCGCTACATCCTGCAGATTGTTCAACAACCTCGAAAGACCGGCTTTAATTGTCAGAGATTATTAGAGCCTTAGCTTTTTCCAACCGATGCCCAGCCCTCACGCAGTTCTGAAAGGGCCGAATAAAGTTTTTCTGCTGAAACACTGTCGAGTTCGTTTCTTGCTTTAAACAACGAGGCTGAAATCGAAGTGTAAGAATCGTAGAGAGTTTTGGCGACTTCCCCTCCATTCTCCATGTCCAAGATGCCTCGCAGGCCCAGCACGATCTGCATCGTATGGTTCGTGGCAGATTGAAAGGACTCAGTATCCCCTCGCTTGATGTGCTCATTAGCTTGCCTCATTAGCACGCAAGCTTTATCGAACAGCATTTGAATCAATTGGTGAGGGTCTTGAGATGAGGCTTTGGTTTCAACATCAACGTTGGAGTATTGAGCGAGGGCGGAGCGTCTGTACATATCTTTTTCCTTCATACGTTCGGCCCATCAGAAGTATCTGCTTGACCAAGTCTTACATGTAAGGGTATCGACCACAACAAGCGGTTCTTTAGGCCATTTTTAAAATTAAGCCTCTTTACTGACAAAAGTGCCTAGCATTCGAGTCAAGTTGCGCATAAACGTGAGCAATTCCTCAGACGGCATTTGTCTAATAACGTCGCCTGACTTGGAATCTATGACTTTGATTACTTCCGCTCCTGCTTCCTCATCTCTAGAAAATGTAACGGAGCGGTTTCTTAGTTCCATCATGATCTGTACATCTTCGATCGCTTTTTCTAGGTCCTCTCTGCTGCTCGCAACGCTTTCACTGGATTGCACTTCTTTTGGCTGCGCGTCCCTAGAAAAAGGCGAGACCTCCGGACTAGCCGGAGGTCTCTTGACGGACCCTACCGGTTGACTGCCGGTTGGGATCGCTGGGGTTACTGAAATTGATTCATTGGGCATGCCGATTACCTATGTGTTTATCCTCTTATGATTTGTAAAATTACATCGGTTGAGCCGTTGGCCTGAGAAAGCATTGCTGCACCAGCTTGTTGAAGAACTTGTGCTTTGGCTAATCTCGCTGTTTCTGCCGCAAAGTCGGCATCTTGAATACGTGAGCGGGCTCCGGTTGTGTACTCGGTGACCTTCATCAGGTTGGAAACGGTGTAATCCAAGCGATTTTGCAGCGTACCTAACCCACCCCTCATGCCAGAAATCTTCTGAATTGCTCCGTCGATGATCGCAATCGCATCGGAAGCTTTGACTCTTGAGGTGATGTCGACGGTACCGACCGTGCTAAGAGCTGCCGGCGTGTTCGCATCTGTAAACCACTCATCGTTAGATGCCGCAGAAGAGTCAAGCGAGAACTCAGTGGCTGAGGTCAGTCTTATCGTTCCTGTGACTGTGGCACTACTGGAGTTAGCATCGGCCGTCGCCATAGTAATCGACGTACTGTGAGGAGAAGTGCCGTCGTTTGCGATGGATTCGACTTTAATGTCGGTCCGAGTAGAGGTGTTCTGGATCTTGATGGTGCCGCCCTTTTTGTCGCTGAGAAGGACCTTGTAGTCGTCGGTTGCAGAGGCCTGTACACCCGTCGTAGCACTAATTGCATTAATCTTTGTTACTGCATCGGAAACATCACTAGATGATAGAGCGAACGCCGCGGTCTCGGTCCCGTTAATTTTGATTTTGGCTGTTGCATTGCCTGTTGAATCAGTCGACGAGAGGCGGGCAAATGTTCTGGCTTCGGCCGTTACGCCAGTCGCTCCAGCAACGGCATTAATACGTTTGGCGATCGTCTTTACAGAGTCGCCGGCGGCGATTTCAATTGTTCTAGCATTCGAGCCCGCTGTTAGCGTTATGTCTTGGGCATGAGCCTGGCCTGACGGGGGTGTAGCTCCACCTGTATTGGTCAGAGTTGCTTGATTCAGACTGGTGAGAACAAAGGCTCCTAAAGTCGCTGACTCCACAGTATCAATAGAGAAGGCAATGGTTTCGCCGGCTTCCGTTCCCACTTGTAGTGTTTTAGCCGCAAAACTGCCATTCAAAACTTGAGCGCCGTTGTACCTGGTGTTTAAGGAAACTCGGGAAATCTCGAGTTGGAGTTGACTGATTTCGTTATTCGCGAAAGCTCGCTCTGTAGCGGTGTTGGTGTCGTTAGAGGCCTGCACCGATAGCTCTCGCATCCTCTGAAGCATGCCTGATACCTCAACTAGCGCATTTTCAACGGTTTTAATCAGCGCGATTCCGTCGTTGGCATTCTTTGTGGCCATAGTTAGACCACGAATTTGCGTATTCATTCGCTCAACAATGGCTAGCCCCGCCGCGTCATCGGCAGCGCTGTTAATCCTTAAGCCTGTTGACAGTCTTTGCATCGCCTTTTCCATTTCAGCTCGCGATTCAGTTAATGCTCGCTGAGCTTGGATAGATCCAATATTGGTATTCAGTACCATTCCCATAGCTAAACCCCTTTAGCATTCCGTCGTTATGGCAAAAAAGCGGTAATTTTTTTCTCTTTCGGCGTGTCATTGCCGCTTTACCGGTGCGTTTTTGCCGCTTACAGGAACATAATCGGGCCTAGCCAGCGAAACTTTAGGAAATTTTGAAATTTTGATATTGCGATCTAATCGATAATCAACTCCACGATTTCCTCTAGTTGGGCGAGATGGCGCTGGACCCTCAGCGCGTAACCATCTCTAGCTTTGGTGCTTCTCAGTTAGTGCCCCGGGTCAGGGGCTCTTCAACTTTGGTTGAAGGGGTCGTGAGCCCCTGACCTGAGAAGCCTTGGATTTCGAGATAAAAGTCTGAGTGGCACCTCTCCTCAAAATCCTGGTTGCATTAATCTAGTTCACGACTACTTGATTAATTGCAGTGCCAATTGGGGTGCCGCGTTGGCCTGAGCCAGCATTGCAGTTCCTGTTTGCTG
>CAJXDD010000002.1:0-53291 GCA_913052075.1 uncultured Gammaproteobacteria bacterium | reverse complement strand
CGCCCTGGCCGTTGCCTCCGGCAATTTTTCCATCAAGGTTCTTTCCTGTGCTGATATCGCCATAGGTTGGCCCAGGGATAACCGTTTCACCGCCTTTTACGGTAAATCCATGTGGTGTCCCATCTGCACCATCTCCGTTCATGAAGAAACTCAGCTCTGCATCGATTGCAGCCTCCTCACCAGGACGCTCAGTTAGGGCAACCATTGCGTCGACCATTCCTAGCATCAGAATGTGGCGAGCCGTTTGCCCTGTATAGCTAACAGAACTTTCACCCTCAGTAATTGAACCGGAGTAGGAATACACAGTGGGCATAGGGTCACATGCATCACCATCTCCATTGGCGTCGCTGTCTATCTGGTCGGCATTTGCGGTATCTAGACAGTTGTCGCCGTTGTCCCCAACGCCGTCGCCGTCAGTGTCTGCGGTTTCATTTGCGTCGTCAGGGAACGCATCGCCATTATCACCAACACCGTCGCCATCAGTGTCTGCGCTTTCATTTGCGTCGTTAGGGAACGCATCGTTGCTATCTGCGACACCATCGCCGTCTGAATCGACAATTTCGGGTTGGTTGTCATCGTTTGAATTAGAGCTGCCGCCACCACACGCTGTAACAGAAAGAGCGAGAAACAACGCTAGCGCGAGCTTAGAGAGAGTGTTTTCCATCACATTTTCCTTTGCATTGATCGAATACGAACGAGAATGATTCTCATTAGTAATTAGTGATAATAATGAGAATGATTCGCATTTGCAATAAATATCTGTGCTGGTCAGAAAACGAGAGAGGAGATGATCTTATGACCGCTTTGCTCAGCCGTGCGCGCGACCGGTTGTTTGACGCGACACCGATCGATGCCTCGCCGCTCAGCGACGGCTTGCTGCAGATTAGATATTTGTTTGGGCTCTTAGGGGGCTCCCTAATCAACGAAGCTGTTGAATCGGGAAAATAAGGGTTATTCGAAGTAGTCGTACCAAGCCAATCCTTCTGCTCTAGGGGACGGTCGTTCGATGGATAGTATTGCTAGTAGCAAGCTCGCAACCATAAGATGATCCCGAATGGGAAGAAGGCCAGGGTAAAGGTGAAGTTGAGAATATCTTGGATTGTACTTTTTCTGCCGCTAATAGCTCTAGCGGCGAACGCCCAAGAGGTAAGAAAACCCGAGGGCTTGTTACTAAGGGGTTTTGAATCGGAGCCCCTGAAGAATCGCCGCGGTTTTGAGGCAGTTGAAAACGGAGTGCTCACTACGGTTAGAGTCGATGCTGCGGAGCAGATCAGCGCTACTCGGACGCCTGATGAAATCAAACCGTATGTAAAGTGGTATCAGCAAAGGGCACAAAAATATCTTGCTTACTCTGTGTTCGATTACGCCACTAAACCTTACTTAAGCGACATTACGAACCCTGAGCTTTATGTTGTCGATGTCGATGGCAATACGACTGGTGATCTGAACATTCACCAGGCAGATGTTTTCGCCGCAATAGTTAAGTCGGCCAAGGCCTATGTCGACATCGGAGTAGATGGAATTGAATATGATGTAGACGGGTGGGCCGCGAGTCTAGGAAGTTTTGACGCTAGCTCTCTGTCAAGCTTCAACCAATGGTTGATCGAGTCCAAAGGGTTTTCCGCATCGGAACTAGAATCTATTTTTGGCACTACCATCGATGACAGCTTTGACTACGGGTCTTATTTGAGGGGTTTAGGAGTTAGTACTGATAAGACTAGTTGGTCCCTGGTGAACCAGACTAGTCACTACAGACTTTGGCGCGGATTCGTCAACCATCAGGAAAGACTCACCACCGAATCACTTGTTGAGGCAGTCAATCTTTATTCCGAGACGGTCTTGCAGCGGAAGATCGAGTTTTATTTCAATCGTTACGGGTTTTTCCATACTCCTGCCCGCAGATGGAACAGCATAGACGTTGACTCCGGCAGCCTCGGAGAGACTTGGTTTGACGGTGTGGATTGGCTCTATGAAAGAGGACACACTCTCGAGCCCTTGTATCGAGCGGGATTAAAAACGTTCGACCGGCGTTACGAGTCATGGAATTCGCCACCGAATCAGAGTGAAGTGGTTCAGAGTGTTTTCCTGGCCTCAACTCTGGCGAACAATGGCGTGGCGACATGGGAGGATGATTATCCTGGAAGTGCGTACATTGCTTCGTTCGCATACAGATTCAAAGATCAATTAGACAAGAGACCTTTATCCGAAGTCGCAATTTTTTATCCCCATGCATCTGTCGAGCACAATCAACCGATCCAAGCAAACGATGAGGTTTTGTTAGGCGGGCAACACTACTGGTATCTGGGGCTCGGATATTTGATGGCTGGATTGAACTTAAACTATGACGTGTTGTATGCCGGGGACGGGTTGGTGCGCGAAGACTCCTTCGAGGCACCATCACCGGAGGATTATGCGGTTATCTTTGCAGCGGAAACACGGCAGGTTACAGATGGTCAATTCGCTGCACTGAGTGACTACGTCTTTTCAGGAGGAAATCTAATCGTCATCGGCAATGATGTATTTCGTTATGACGAGCTGGGCCGGGATAGATCCTCGGTTCGAAATCTTGGAGCAAGCGATTACGACAGTTCTTTCGGCGAGTTGGGAGAGACAAGTTTTGGAGAGGGCTCTGTCGATGTCATAAGTTTAAGTCAACTGGCATCTAACGCATATTCCTACCATGCAGGATCAACATCGATCGATATTTCCTCTATTCGTGATCTAATAACCGCAGCATTACCCGATGGAGTGAACAAGGTCGAGTTGAGCGGTGAAGATCGCTTAAGAGCGCTTAGTTACATTGACGACGCTGATGGTTCAGTGATCTTGCACCTCGTAAATCATGGATTCAATGCGAGCGGCACTTCAGTTGCAAATCAAACTGATGTGACGGTCACTATGACTTTGCCTCACAGCGCTCAATCGGATCCCTACGCCAGTTACGTGGACGCGTCCAGTGGAACTGTTCAGTCTCTTCCACTGACTACCAATGACAATGGGTCTGTATCAGTAAACATACCTAGTATCGGTGTGTGGGGCGTTTTGCGGATTGGGTCCATTTTGCAAGACCGACCCGCTTCTAGCATAACTCCGATGGCAGAGTTGTCATTACTATTTAATTACGAAGAATTTTCTAGTAACCCTGATAGGGATCTAAGCTTTCAAGCGGCTGATGACGAGGGTTTAGAAAGCGTCACCTTTTGGTATCAGAAGAACGACGGCTCCAGCGCGATCTGGAGTGATTGGACAGCCGGGGCGAGTATGTCTTTGTCGGGAGTGAAGCGAGTCGATGCAGATTCGACGGTTAATACCATTCCTGTTGACTTTGCGGAATTAGGAGAGGGCCGTTATCGGGCGCAGCTCCTAGCAACTGATCAAGACGGATTAACTAGCGCTCTCGTGCCAGATAACGCTTACGACACCATTGTTGGTTACGACATTTCGGCTCCTGATTTTTCTGGAGCATCAATCGAGGTTGTAAGTGGGCCAGACAATAATGCGGCTATTCAATCACCTGAGGCTGTAACTCTCGCGATCTCCGGAATCAGCGATCTAATATCTGGAGTCTTTCAAATTAACACCAAATTTTCTAATCCATCATTTGATGTGGCTGGAGAGGTTGGAGAAGCCTATGTCGAGGGCTACACGAGAACTTTTTCCGGACCAGACGAAGGTCAGTATGGTGTATACACGATATCGGGTCGAGCTCAGGATAATTCGCAAAATTGGTCTGAGTGGGTAGACCTGTATACCTATACTTACGGAATGCCTCCCTCCATCACCCAGGCCACAGGTAGTCATCTCAATAGCGCTGGGGAAAACCTAGCTTTCGAAGTTGGGTTCGAGTATTCAGTTTCGGTCGGAGACAGCGTTAGTTTAGAAGTTCTTTTCAGTAATGTGTTAGACGATGAGACGGTCCGTTGGTACAGAGATGGAGAGTTAATAGAAGGACAAAGTGAGCGAACACTTAACTTGGGATCAGTGTCCTCCCAGGAATCGGGAACTTACTACGCGATAGTAGAAAACGCAGCGGGCAGCACTCAAAGTGATTCGTTTGAAATATTGGTTGTGACGCCGCTAAGCATCACTGAGTTTTCGCGAGACCCGGCAGATGGTCAGGTTGAACAAGGAGGGGCATTTACTTTATCGGCGCTAGCGGAGGGAATGGGTACGATTTCGTACCAGTGGGAGTCGCAAATACTACGCGCTGATTGGGCCTTGTTAGAGGGAGAAACTAAGCCAAACTATGTGGTGACTAATGCCACTCGGGCTGAGCACCAGGGAAACTATAGAGTCACTGTTAGTGATGACAATGGTAGTCTAACGAGTGAAAGAACGCTCAGAATCGAGGTGAGCCAAGCAAATAGTGGAGGAGGCGGGACAGACAGCGATAGTGATGGCGATGGAGTCGCGAACGCAGCGGATAACTGCCCGGAGGTTGTCAATTCACAGCAGAATGATATGAACGGTGATGGGGAGGGCGATGCTTGTGATGATGATATTGACGGCGATGGAGCGTTTAATGACGAGGAGGAGGCAGCAGGTACCGATCCCCAGGACCCAAATTCATTTCCTAATGATTCTGGTCAGGATGACCGGGATGGAGACGGTATTCAGAACGAAGATGACAACTGCCCGGATTCCTCTAACTCGCTCCAAATAGATCTCGACGCGGATGGTGAGGGCGATGCCTGTGACGCGGATATTGATGGTGATGGTTTTACTAACATTGAAGAGGGTTCTGCAGGAACCGATCCAAAAGACTCAAGCTCTTTCCCTGTCGACGGTGGCGATTCCGACACGGATGGCGATGGTGTGGCTGACGCGTCGGACAACTGTCCTAGCGTCGCAAATGGGGACCAACTAGATACTGACTCTGATGGGTTGGGCAATGCATGCGACGCTGACGATGACAACGATGGTCTGTATGATGATGCTGATGCTTTTCCACTGGATGCAACGGAACAAGTCGATTCTGACGACGATGGCGTTGGTAACAACACCGATGCATTTCCTTTTGATGCTACAGAAACTTTTGATATTGACGGAGATGG
This sequence comes from uncultured Gammaproteobacteria bacterium, assembly GCA_913052075.1. Classification (GTDB taxonomy): domain Bacteria; phylum Pseudomonadota; class Gammaproteobacteria; order Pseudomonadales; family Azotimanducaceae; genus UBA9926. The sequence continues at coordinate 48,237 of CAJXDD010000002.1, read as the reverse complement.
AGTTGGGGACAACTCAGACGTATTCCCATTCGACGCATCGGAAGCAATAGATACAGATTCAGATGGGATAGGTAATAACGCTGATCCTGATGACGATAACGATGGCTATAGCGATGCCGAGGAAATAGCTGACGGCACGAACCCACTAAGCAGGTTTTCGTGTAGGTCAGGATGCTTCAGTTTTGATATCGATGAGAGTAGCAGTGCAAAGGCACTCTCCGACGGTTTGTTAGTTATCCGCCATCTTTTTGGGTTTTCCGGTACGTCTTTAGTAAATGGAGCAACTGAAGAGGGCGCGCGCACCTCTGCAGAGGAAATTTCAATTTACCTTGATGAAGCTTTCAGCGAGCTTGATATCGATGGAGACGGTGATTCAAAACCGCTCACCGATGGTCTACTGCTCATTAGATACCTATTTGGGTTCTCAGGTGACGCCTTAATCAACGGAGCAGTAGGCCTGGAGGCCACGCGAAATAGTGCTGAAGAGATTGAGGCTTACGTCTCAGAGCGAGTACCCAGCAATTAAATTGTCAATTGAAAAGTTTGATTCAGCATCACTTGCGGGCCGCTGCTCGGCTTGGAGTCCAGGTAGAACAGCTGGACTGCAAGAGCAGGCGAGGCGGACCAGCTCACGTCACTCCAGTGGACGATGCTGAGTTTGTAAAACCAATTTTGATTGGCCCAAACGGCCGGTAAACCCGGTAAAGACGGGGATGTTCGACTCCGACCCTGGGCATCATGTAACATTCTCTTTTTATCTATTTTTAAGTTTTTTGGCAGCCTTTGCGGGACGACTTCTCTGCTAGTGACGCTCTGCTTAATGTTTGCTTTAAGATAAATACCCAGCTAATATTGTTGCAAAATGAGTGTTTCCCATGGGCGGTTTTGCATGATGCTCAAGCCATTCTCTCTAACCCTTTCTAAGCAAATTTTTCCCGTTGTGCTCTTGGGCACAATGACGCCGTTTTGCTAAATCGTATAGTTGGCGCTTCTCTTTTGGTGTGCTTGGTTGCCTTGCTTGGTTACGGCTCCCAAATTGAACAGTGGATAAATTCTCCTGAGCTCCCGACAATTCACAAAGAGAGCATAGGCTTTTTTATAGTCGGTGCTATAGCCGCTGCTTGCGTCTACCTTGGCATCTATTTGATCAGATCAAGGATGGTCTGCCCGAGGTGTGGGGATAAGTCAAAGCCTCAGCTTTTGCGGAAGCATGATGCTTATCAACCAACAGACTTTGCCATGGATTTAGTCGAATGTTGGCATTGCGAACATCAATGGTTGAGACATTACACTCAGGAAGAGATCTGCCCAGAGTGCGGGTGGACCGGAAAGCCGGTAATGATAAAGGAGCACCTTCATGATTGGAAAGAAATCGTAAAGTGTAAAACTTGTGGTTTTGAATGGTCGCGAGCACCTTTAGGCGCTGCCTATAGTTGGTGATTGGGTTGATAGGTCAGGGAACTCACAATTCACGCTAATCCTGTCCGGTTCGGCCAAAAACTATCCCTTAATTATGAGTTCTGGAGATCTAACTTTTTCAAGTTTTTCGTAATATCTTTTCCGGCATTTCTGACATCCACAAATTTGTCGACGTACGCTATAACCCCATCTTTATCAATGTAAAAAGTCCATCTTTTGGCATAACTCTCATCGACCAGTACACCATAGTCTCTAATGGTGTCGAGTTCTGGGTTGGAGAGAATGGGAAACTCTGCTCCGTTTTTGATAGCAAACAGGGTGTTATCCTCAATGGTGTCGGCGCTAATCATATAGAAGGAAACGTCAAAGTCTCTAATCGCTTTATCACTGTCACGCAGCGACTTGCATTCAAGGCTTCATCCCATTGTGAATGCTTTAGGGAAGAAAGCCAGGACAACAGGGTTTTGTCCAATGTGCTCCGACAATGTATGCATAGCTCCATCAGACCCAGCTAATGAAAAGTTTGGAGCCAGAGTGCCCACAAGCTGAGTTTCCTCGGCGAGCTGACGAGCAACACTAACGGCGCCTGCCTCGCTCTCGGAATTAAGTTCTGAAGCGTTTGTCGCGACTTCTTCGTTACTGCAACCAACAATCAAGTTCGCGGTAAATATCAACACGATACCTAACATCTTTTTCAATTAATCTACTCCTAGAAAAGATCCTTAACTCTCAGACAGTAAGGTACCGAGTCTTCTGCCAGGACTCAAGAGTAATGACTCACAAGGCTGAGTTAGAAGACCTTTTCTTCCAAGCCCAGCCAAGGAGTATCGAGAGAAGCAATAGTGCGCCAAGAGCTTCTGAAACAGGAATGGTTAGCTGTTTCCAAGAGGCAATTTCGGCCAACTCTATCGCAACCCGACCTTGTTCCGAGTTCGCAAGCTCTTCCAAGCAGCTGAATCTTTCAGCGAGTAGCCTTTCTCGTTCAATGTCGGACTGATGTGATGCGGCGGCAGAATTAATCGTTGGTGGAGTGCGGCAAGCCACTTTGGCTTCTTCGAACCGTGATTCGAAATAGATAAATGCAACAGAAATCGACACGAAGGTGAGGAATAAAAGGATGAGGGTGTATAGATACTTGGAGAACATGGTCTGTCTCTCTCAGTTCGTTACTTTAGAGTGTATTTTGATCATGCCTGGACTAAGAACCATTAATTAACCACTTGTAAACACGGTGTTCAAGACCATAAAAAGCAGAGTGCCTGGGCTCCGAGCGAATCACCTAACCTCGGTAAGTGATGGAAGCCACCAGTGAAAAAGCTTAGTTAACGGTGAAATCTTGTTCGACAGCCGACCTCAGGCCAATTCTCAGGGGCCTCGTTGGCCGGAAAAGATGTTGGCGCCCACTATCAGGCAGGTTCGGCCGGTAGACTTCCCATCTCGTCTATTTTTTCAATAGATTTCAACTTTTTTTTCGCAGATCTTCGCAACGATTTCAAAAAGGTAAGGTCAAATAAATACAAGCTGCTCAGTATCTGCTTACGCTTCAAATTGAAGGCCGATGGGTTTTGTGAAATTTTTTGGAGAGTGTCTATGCAATTAAAAATTAGCGGTCATCACTTACAACTAACCCCAGCGATTGAAAATTACTTAATGAGAAGGCTACAGAAAATTGAACGCCACCATGATCCTATCGTTAACGGGCAAGTGACTCTCTCCGTTGACAAAGAGCGACAGCAAGCAGAGGGAAGGATCCACTTTTCTGGGTTTGACCTATTTGCTCAATCAACAGATCGAAATCTGTACGCGGCGATTGATGCGATGGCGGACAAGTTGGATCGCCAGGTCATCGAGAAAAAGAGAAAAGCAATTACTAGAAGACATAGATGACTCTGACTAGGTCTTTCCTCAGATTCCCGCTCATAATATCGGTGTTCGAGGGGCTCGGTGTTACAATCTGCCGCCGAAACCTAGTGACTAATCCAGAACGTGCATATCTTTAGTGGTAGATTTTCAAAGCGCAAAGCATTCCTTTTAAAACGAGTTCGAGCAGATCAAATAGCCGTTACAACCGCTGTTATTTCGCACTTAAACCGCCTAAGGGTATCTCAGGCCTTGGGCTAATGTTCCTTATCAAAGATTGGATTTGTAATCTTTCTGAATGTTCAAGTCGATATCTCTGGCGTCCTCAGCGCTGAGGTTTCGTCTTTCGGCAAACATGTTACCGAAAGACACTCGATGTGGCCTCTCGGGCCAAGAGCTTTGTTGCCACAATCCTGATCGGATGAAAGCTTTCGCACAATGGAAGAAGCATTCTTGCACCTCAACTCGTATTGCGAGCACAGCGGGTCTGCCGCGCGCTGAAAGATTTTCGAGCACCGTTGGTGACGCATCTAATTCGGCGCTCCCATTAACTCTCAGTGTTTCGGAGGTGCCGGGGAGTATGAACAATAGGCCAACTTGGGGATTGCTCAAGATATTTTGATGACCATAAGCTAGCTTATTTCCAGGCCGATCGGGAATCAGTAGTGTTCGATCGTCGATAATTTGTACGAAGCCCGGAGCATCGCCCTTTGGAGAGGTATCGCAACGCCCATTCTGATCGGCAGTTGAGAGTATCAGGAAAGGACACTTAGCAATGAAATCGACGGCGTGTTGGTCAAGATGATCTATGTTCTTCTCATTCAGGCCCGGAATTTCATTGCCTATAACTGACCGAAGTTCTTCTTTTGTTCGGATAATTGACATCGCAATCTCCAAAGTCTTTAGGACGTGGTTGAGCGCATTATGTTAGCTCTAGTCCCTCAAGCTCGTCGTTATCTCGCCACTCGCGCAATAACTTGATATAGGCGCCAACTCCTTTGCTATATGTCTCTCGTCGTACGTCGCGGTAGCGCTGGGTGGTCCCTTCCTGATTGTAATAACCAGGGGTGCAAGTATCTGGCGAGCCGCCCAAAACGAAACCTGCTATCTTGGTATCGAGCTGATCGGCGATCCATTGCTCCTCTGCCATGTTAGAGACATTTGCAGATTGAACACCACGACTTGCGAGCTCGCTTATTATGTAAGCGACGTGCCTCGCTTGAACGTCAATACCATGGGCATAGTTCGCACCGAGTTGAAATACGAAACCGCCACCGCACATGAAGAGATTAGGAAATCCGCTCACCATGAGTCCGTGCATGCTTCGCATGCCATTTTGCCAGTGCTCGAAGATTGACTGACCGCCGACTCCGAAGATTGGAATTCCAAGGCGTCGCTCGTAACTTGATGTTATCTCGAATCCACTCGCATAGATGATGCAGTCAACTTTGTACTCCTGGCCATTTGCGACAATACCTCGCTCGGTAATCTCCTCGACGCCTCGGGTTGAACTCACATCAACCAGCTCCACGTTTTCTCGATTAAATGTTCCAAGGTAGTGATCGTTAAAAGTGGGGCGCTTACAGAACTGGTTGTAGTAGGCTTTTAACTTTTCAGCGACTTTAGGGTCCTTTACTGTTGCGTCCACCAAGCCTCGAATTTCTTCCATTGTCTTGAAATCAGCGAGTTGCACGAGATTAGTTATCTTCCCGTCGGCTTGAGTTGCCAGCGCCCTAACGTTACGAGTTAGTCTAGTCCAACCATCGTCAATGAATGCTGGATCAATAGGGCCGCCTAGAAACGCTTCACCGAATTTTTTCTGTCGCTCTTTTTGCCATCCGGGCTTGAGGCCTGCGGCCCACTCTGGGTCAGTTTCCGAATTATTGCGAATATCGACCGAGGAGGGTGTCCTCTGAAATACGTAGAGTTGCTTTGCGCTTTCGCCTAGTGCGGGCACGCACTGCACGGCCGTGGCTCCAGTACCGATGATTGCAACCGTTTTATCAGTCAAGTTGGTCAGGTTCCCCTCGTGGCTACCACCGGTGTATTCGTAGTCCCATCTACAGGTGTGAAAGGAGTGGCCCAGAAATCGATCAACTCCAGGTATGCCAGGTAACCTCGGGCGATTGGCAGGGCCGGTGCCCAAACAGATGTGGCGTGCCCGCATTGCATCTCCCTGGTTAGTTTTAACTAGCCATTGATGACTATCTTCAAGCCAGCGTAGCTCAGTAACCCAAGTCTGAAAAACTGCCTTTTCATAAAGCCCGAAGTGGTGGCCAATGCGCTGCGCGTGCTCATAAATCTCAGGTGCGAATGAGTAACGCAATTTCGGCACATAGCCAGTTTCTTCAAGGAGCGGTAAATAGCTGTAGGACTCAATGTCACACTGAGCGCCGGGATATCGGTTCCAATACCAAGTGCCTCCAAAATCTCCGCCGCTTTCAACAATGCGAACGTCATTCACACCGGCCTGGATTAAGCGAGCTGCGGTAAGCATGCCTACCCAACCGCCACCTATAACTATGACCTCGCGTTCATCTTGAATGGGCTCGCGCTCTACTCGTTCGCAGTATGTATCCTCCTCGAGGTACTTATTAGCGAATGGAGAGTCGTGAGACAGTTGGACAAACTGAGCCTCTGCGTCTGTTCTAATCCGTTTTTCACGCTCGGTTGCGTAGCGCTTAGTTAATTCATTTGGGTCAAAACCAAGCGACATGCTGGACAAAGTATTCCTGTCGACACTCACAGCTCTTTTCCTATTGTTTTTTTTGAGCATATCTTAATGGCATGGGACCGACCACATCATGGGAGTGCACACTTAGCGCTTCTGGGCGGTTCGCCTTGTTAGTCTTGAAATATAATCATTGGTTTTAGATCAACCTCTCCAGGCTTGAACGCTAATAGCTCTCAATGACGCGACGGATTGGGAGTTCTAAGGTTTCCGCGAGATCTCACTTTTAGGTCCATCTGATGTTCAGTGGATCTTCCTATCCGCAGAGTATTCTGAGGAAAGGTCGAAGGAGAGAAATCATGCGTTCCATAAAAGTTAGTGATCATATGGTAGAGAGGCCGGTAACGATTTCCGGTCGGTCCGTGGTTGCAGAGGCCGCTAAAGTAATCGTTGAAAACAAAGTATCTGGATTAATAGTTGTTGATGAAGAGAGCTCTGTAATCGGGATGCTATCCGAGCTTGACTGCCTGCGCAGCCTATTAGCAGAAGTTTATAATCAAGGGCAGGTTGGGGCAGCGCCAGTAGTATCTGTTATGACCACGCCGGTGACTACAGCCTCACTAGATGGAGACATTATCAGTGTGGCTGAATCGATGTTGTCTCAAAAACAAAGACGTAGGCCCGTGGTCAATAATGGGAAGTTAGAGGGGCAGGTGACCTGCAGGCAATTGCTTACCGCGATATTGGAGTTCGGGCCCGATTCGAATTGATTGGACGGTTCAAAGGTCTAATTACGTTCTCCTGCGGCCTCCTATGTTTTGTGACCAACACAGAAGAGAAGAAACACGCGGTTTAGAAAAAGCCTATCTGAGAATCTAAGTTATTGCATTTGGCAATAGTAGTTCACTTTTCGTCCGCCCGTCAGCAACATTCGACGGTTCAACTCTGATCGGCTGGGATCGGCTAGGGCTTCTCTGGCCCGCTCGGTAAGAAAACGAGTAGGGCGTTTTGATTGCAGAAGGTTTGTTGAAATCTCCATAAGTAAGTCTTGTTCGAACCCAAAGAACTGCCTGTGTTTTGCTGAGAACTTAAGCCCGGCGTACCCTACGCCTACTATCAGGTGCCGCCAGTGGTGGCGGGGATTTGATGAATCGTTCAAGGCGCTAGTTGAAGCGGCTTCGCTGAATTTCAGCGTACCCTCTAAGTTTTGGAAATAAGCGATCAAACCATCAGAGAATCGCCTGGCGCTTAAATGAGCATGCTCGCTCATTAACTCGTCAAGAATCTCCTGTTTGCTATTGATCTGGTGAATGAATTCTCTCGTCGTTAGCTTGCTATTTAACGCATTGAACTCCGCTAATTGCGGTATCCGCAGCAGGCAAATTCCGACCAAGAGTTCTTCAACCGGTAGATTTAAGGAGGCTGAGCTCACCCGCCTCAATCTCCAATTCGCCGAGGATCGTGTAACCAGTCCTCGATTTCGTCACGATACCACCTGAGAACGTTACCATTTGAAAGGTGTAAGGGCAGGGGGAACTCATTACAGGAGATCAGACGACTTAGTGTGCTTCCTTCAAGCTGGGTGTACAGCAATACAGACTTAATATCCATCAACTCGTTAGTCGTTGTCTCGTCCATGGAAATCTCCTGTTACACAATGTATGTCAGTCTTTTCTAGTTCCTATCAAACGATCCTTATTAAACCCAAATGGTTATTACACTCGTCTTAGGCAAACGCATGGCTTCATATATGCGAGCGCCGTGCTCTGATGCCTTTATGGCTGCAATAGCAACTCACGATTCCTGATTGTTGGATAAAAAACGCAAAAAATGCCTTAAGAAGGATGGAAATTCTTTATAGGAAAAATGGGTTGTTTCCCTGTCCGATTCACTATCGATCTAAAAAATATCAATATATACATATAATTATATGCAATATTTAATTTAGAATGTTACTTAAGTGGTTGACTAAAAAAGTTTAATTGAGGGGCTCAGGGGGCAGATCCGCCTAGATTGCCAGGCGGGGAGGAGTAAAGTTCTGCGAACAAATGCAAGATTACGGAACGATCAGGGGACTAACGAGGAGCCTACTTGAACAGCATACTCGGTTGAATTCGTCGGTTATGCCATAGGTTTAATAAGTGTACTTATGATCCCGTTCTTGGATCTTCGTCAGCGAGGAAGGGGAGGTCAAAGAATGAGCTCCATCTTCACGTTGCATCGTTCGTAGGGGGATGCTTTCGCGTCATCGGGTAATCGCTGAAAGCCTAGTTTCTGATAAAGCGAGAGTGCTGGTGTTAAAATCGTGTTGCTTTCAAGATAGATCTTGTCTGCACCTAGTTCTTTGGCCCTCGTGAGCGCCGCCTCGCCTAGCGCTAGGCCCCAGCCTGAGCCTCGCTCAGTTATTGAGACAGTCATCTTAGCTAGTTCTACGGTCCCAGCCTCTATTGGAATGAGCGCGACGGTTCCTACAACCACTGAATTTGATACTCCAATGAGTATTGCTCCACCTGGGTAAATGATGCTCTCAAATGGTGAGTCCAGCGCTTTTAGGTCTGCTGCCTCAACCTTCCAGTGCTCAGTGATCCAAGCTAGATTGAGCCGTTTGAATGCCTCCGCATGTTCGGCCGAAAAATCTATGATGTCCATCTAATAGGTTGCTTTAAGTAAGAGTAAGTTCCCTGCTCTTAGTTAGGCACATCTAAAGCTGGGTTGCGATCGAAGAAGTTCCTTGGCTTTAACACAATTTCATCAACCTTCGATGGCATGACCGGCCAGTCCTCCGCCATTGGCACGTGATGGAAGCCAATCATTGGCCAGGCAACCAAGTCCGTACTATCGAGTACATCATTATCGCTGATGTATTGAGGTAAACCTTGGGACGCCGCAGACTGGTTAACAAGCATACCCGAGGAGAAAAGTTCATCGCGCTGATAGCGCGTAACCCATAGGTTGTTATTAAGGAATCTCGCCCTTTGATACGTAACGTCGTCGAGCGTCACCAGTGGCCTAATGTTGGGATACATCAGCTGATACGAGGTCGGGTAACCCATGGCATTGGTCTGCGATGCACTTTCAAAAGTGAGTAGCGCAGGTCGGTCAACGCTCATCACCGTCTGCGCCGATTGCTCATCAGCAACAGGTTGCCGATTGACCTGCCAGATTCCTCCCCTGGGTGCACCCACGGGTTGAGAGGCCGCCTCTAGCTTATGGCGAACAAACTGATTTGCTCGGCCGTCGATGTCAAAGTCAATGCGATAGCTAAAAAAGTGATCGTGGTTAACGCCTAGCCGGTACGGCGCGATCAAGGTGCCTGTCGCGACTTCAGCCCCCGCGCGAGGGTCTGCGAGGTTTGCCGAAAATACCCCTTTGGCCGCGTCGATACCCGTCGATATCAGTCGGATGCGAAGCCGTCCATCCTGCTGAAAGACGTAGTCCTGAAAATAGTCATAGTTGCCGATTGTTGCGACCATTCGGACAACGAGGTGCGTTGAGGGCCGAGATTGGTGCGGCGCGATGCCGGGAATGTCATCGAACAGCCCTTCATGGTGACGCCATACCGGATAGCCTGGATCGGCTTCAAAAATACAGATTCGGTTGGGGGCGGTGAAAGGCTCACCCTCGCCACTCACAAAAACCACATCTTGAAAGACCGCGTTTGCGGGGCAGTCGCTGCCTTTGAGCTCGGTCGCCATATTGCCGAATCCGAATTCGCCCATATCGAAGTAGGCGCGATAGAACCAATGCGGGTCTGGATCTTGGTAAGGGACGAACATTTCGGACATTGCGATTTCATACGCGATCGAGCGGAATGTTTCGTCTTGGATAAAACCCACGCGATTAAGAATGGTGCCTTGTCGGGGATCAAACCGCAGATGGAACTGCCAGTTTTGCCAATCAACTTGACTGCCAGCAATGGTGAAATTGGTGCCTTCGGGTTGGGATATCTCTACACGAGATAGTGGCGCACGAGATTCGATGGCCTCTTCGCTGAGCTCAAGGACTTCAAAGTCCGTTGGCGGTGCATCGCCGTCAGAAAAGGAGTCCATGAAATCTTTGACTTCCATCGTCTCCACATCGAACAAAACGCTTAGGCCCTCAACAGGGCGCGCGAAGGCGCTAGAGGAGGGCAAGATGCCAAGCCCACTCTGGCCTCTGATATCAAAGCAATCCAATCGAACTAATCGGTCGCTAATCGGATCGGCAACGTCATCAAAATAGCGCCCCGTTGTTCTCGGTAAGCAAAGACCATAGCCGGATGGAACCTTTCGGCGCTCAAGTGCCTGCTCTACTTCGGGCAACGCATTGACGGCTTCAACTGCTCCCATCAGCTCTTCGCCAACGAGCATGGGTTGTCCACCTGAAAGCGCTTCAGGTTCAGTGAGCAACTTGGTCCCAAAGTTATACTTCGCTCGGTAAGACTGTTTGCTCGATCTATAAATTAAATCGGCGCCTCGCCCGGCAGTCGCGCCGCTATCCCATGCCAAAGCGTCTGACTTGACAGGTTCTAAAAGGCTGACGCGGTTGAACATTATCTCGTCACCGACTGATGCTCGAAGCGCACTCACTGCCTCGGTGATTTCATCGCTCGTGAGAGAGTGCCAGGGAGAGAGCTCCTTGGCTGCCATTGCCTCGGAAGACTCTTTTTTACCAGATGATTGATTTGAAGGTTGAGCGCAGCCGGCCATTAAGAACAGAGCGGAGCTAATGGTTACAATATTTCGCTTCACTGTTGATAAACCCATTCATTTTTCCTCAATCAATTAGTCTTGGTGCACAGACAACTTTTCTCTGCCGGACCATCGCCAGTCTTGGCGCCATCCATAGAAATTAGCGGTTCCTGTTCTCATTGTCATGTTAGAGAATCTCTTAGCTTGTTTTTGCCGATGAAAATACAACACTCTTGCGCTGCTTCTATAACTGAAGCGGTTAAATTGAACCTTCAGTGTGTGCAAGAAGGGCAGCTATTTCCTCAGAGTAAGACCTACCGCATAACGTTCAGGGGTTAGCATTGGGCTTTTGTTTGCTGCCATGGGCTTTTCACTTTCAGGTGATTCGCGCAGCGCCCTCCCTGCACCGCAGGACCGCGCATCGATCGAATGCGAGTGTTGATGACAGCATGGTGCTTACTCGCTAAGTCGCTGTCATGTACGCTTTTTTGAGATGATCTGTGATGGTCCAGCGAAAGCTGGCCCCTTTGCTCACAAAAAGAACATCCCCAGGCCCAAAAGACTCTTCGCTGCCATCGGGTCCGGTGATCCTGAGTTGGCCTGAGAGAATAGTCATCGTCTCATTGACCGGGTAGTGATCGATCATGAGGTCACAGGGGGGGCACTCCCAAATGCCTGAGGCTACCGATCCATCGACCGCCTCAAAGTAAGGAAAAGTAAGCTCCGTCTTTTCATCTGTTGTAAAGGCATTATCAGGAATTAGATGGGATGCGCTTGCCTGACCGACCGTTTGGCTTGAAAGACGAAAAGAGGGTTGTGACATGGTTTGATCCTTTATTTAGCGATGCTGAAGATGAAGTTGCCGCCGCGCGGTTTCAGAGCGTTTGTTCCTCTACCGCTCGATGGGCCGCTTCAAATGCCGCGTTCATCAGAGGCGTCACCTCTGAGTCACTGTTCGCGATTGAAATTCGCCCGAACTGTTGCCGGCCGACTTCATGGGGCGCTTGACCATCCGCCCACTCGGGATCGTCAAGCCCTTGATACCAATAGGCATAGCCATGAGGAATGCGGTTGACGGTAATCGCTTGAATGTCGTCCTCGTGGCTAAAGCCATGCGGGCCTAGCATGCTCTGTAATTGCTCTCTGATTTGATGCTCGTAATCAGCAAAGCTTGCCGCAAGGATGGTCCTACGGCCCTGTCTGAAAAGCTCTCGCGTTGTGCCTTTGGTTCCGTCTGCTGGTGTCGGCGAGGCCATCATGAAAACCACCATAGGGTCTGATTCGGTTTGAGGAGGGATATATCCTCCGGTTGTCATCGTTGGTCCAGCACTGACCCATTGAAACGGGTCATAGGGACATTGAAGAAAGGTCGAGCCGAGCGCCTTAAACGCGCGGCCGTTGTCCAGGAGCACGTTGGCGTAGACAAACGGTGCCCGTTCTCCATATTGCAAACCCTCTTTTTGGGCCTCACTCATTTCTGGGCAGAGGTGCGGAATAATGTTGTTGTTGCAGGCAAGAATGCAGTGTTCGGCGCGGACCGTCTCTGGTGTTCCTTTTTTGACGTAGTCGATTTGGACGCTCCCCGAGACCTCTTTGACTCCGACGACGGTGCTGTTAAGTCTTAACCTCGTTGTATTGTTTGGAAGGTCCAGGGCTGAGTAATCGAATCGGGCAATAGCGACATCTTCGACACCCTGCATTTGGGGTGCGACCCTTGGAATCATTTTTTGAACCAGCAGTCGGGCAACTGAGGCATTGCCATCGGGGAACATGCGCACATCGCCCGCAAGATCATCAATGACGAGTGCGCCCAAAGTATCGATAAAATCGCTCAGCCATCCCATGCCTCGTAACCCAGGACATCCTGCGAGGAGGGCTTCAAGAACCGTGTGATTCCAGCCAGAGGGGCCATTCAATATTAGTAGGTGTGCATCCAAAATGGGCAGAGTGCGAGGAGCAAGGCCGACCTGCTCTACCAAAAACTGATTGTAACTCGTGGAATTCACGTAATGCCATTTTTCATGGGGCCACAAGTCGGCCAAGAAGTCTCGCTCGCCGCCGAAGAACTCAATTAGCCGATCTTGTTGTTCGGTCTCAATGGGTAGAGATCGGACCGCGGCCTTGTAATCACCCCTGCCATGGAAGAATTGCAGCCAGTACCCGGCTATGGTGACTCGATCCGATTCGTCCCCGTCGCGCATAGACAGCCCTACATCACCACCCAACTTGCCGCCCAAAATGTAGTTGTCAGGGGTATTAGCGGCCATCCGTTCGATCATGGCCTCGTCAATGCCGATGTCTCGAAGCACACTGCCGGCAATGTCTCCGTAATTGCTGGGGCTATCCAGATTTTGAGCGCCGCCCAGGCTCAGCAGCATTTTGTCCTGGTAATGAAACTCGTTTCGTTTTGCGTGCCCGCCAAAATCGTCGTGGTTATCGATGATTAGAATTTGCGCGCCGGGACCGATCTTCTTTCTATAAAACCAGGCAGTCGCGAGCCCGCTCATGCCCGCACCAACAACCACCAGATCATAGTGTTCTTCAAGTTCAACATACGCCGATGGTTTTTCGCCCGCCCATGCGAGAGCATGCGCGACCTCAAAAGAACCCTCATGGCTCCCGCGTAAGCCTGTAAGAATAGGTGGGTAGGTTGAGTCAACCGTATGCCGTGCTATCGGTTGAGCAATGGTTGATGAAGCTGCGTTAGTCAGCGAGGTGATTGGAGCGAACGCCAAACTGGTGCTACCTACAAGCGCACCATTGATGAGGTCCCTGCGTGTAATGGTTGTGTTTGTTTTCTTCACAAAGCCTATAATCCAGAGGACCCACCAACATGCCAAGTGGCATGTTGGTGGATCGCGGGGTCGGAGTCAACAAGACTGAGCAGAGAGGGAAGGCTTTAATGAGCGACCGGAAACAGGAAATACTCAAGATTGCGATCGAAATCATTGAAGATGAAGGTTACGCAAGCCTCGGCATGCGCGCCCTCGCGAGAGCTTGCGGCATTAAGCATGGCGCGATGCGTTATCACTTTAGAACGTGGGAAGATTTGCTCCGGGCGCTAGTAGATTACATAGGAGCGGAGATCAAACGTGATTTTGAGGCCAATGCAACCAAAGATGGCGCTCGCTCTGTTCGTGACATCGTTGAATTCATGCTAAGCGAGCCAGCGAGCACAAACGTGTTAAGCGATAGACTTTGGCCGCAGCTTTGGGCAATGCAACAGGTTGAGCCTCTGGTTTCAGGCCTCTTGGAAGATATCTATGCTGAGTATCTAGCGTTGTTAGAGAAGGCGCTTGCTGATTCGGGCGCTCATTCTCCTCGCGCTGAAGCGCTTTGGATAGCTGCCATGCTTGAGGGCGAGAGCTTGCTGACAGGCGTCGGACGCCGATGGGAGGCTGATCGAGCGTCAGTTCGGGCCTCGATCTTGTCGATGATCGATGATCGATATGGATTGCAGGCCGATATCAAGTAACCAGCAGTAATTGCATTTTGACGTTTGCCTCGCGTAATCACCTAGTGCGAAGGACAGATCAAAGTAACCCAACTAGGCCTACCAGCTTATTTCCACTGGACATACTTTCTTACTTGATGACTCTTTTGCCTTTGAGGTTCGCGTCGGTCGAATTTCATGTCTCGGATCGCAAGCTTTTGCGTGTTAAGGCATCTTAGGCACGCACGCCGTAAATACTGTCGCTGGGGTTAACTATTCGGCGTGTTTTTGGCGATTTTTCTCTGGTTAAAGATATTAATGTTGTTAAGGTCTGAACCAGCTGGTAGTCGGTAGGTGTCAATTCGTGGATTTGGTGCCTTTATCGGTCTTGATTTCGTAGGAGAAAACGCATGAGAACTTTCGAGCATTCATCTGTGGTCATCACTGGCGGAGCAACCGGTATTGGCTTTGCCCTTGCCAAAGCGTTTGGCAAAGAGGGCGCTCGTGTCATGATTGCTGAGCCTCGCCAGCATCGCCTTGAGGAGGCGGTGGCATTACTTCAGGAAGAGGGAATTGAAGCAGTGTGGCGAGCCTGTGATGTCACTCAGAGTGAAGAAATCGAAGCTCTCGCCGAAAGCGCTTGGTCTGAATTCGGATCTGTGGATGTATTGATCAATAACGCCGGCATCAAAGCGCCCAATCGGCCTGTCACTGAGCTTGACATGAAAGATGTACACGCGGTGTTCGACGTTAACTTTTTTGGTATGTGGCGCGGTACGGCGATATTCGGTAAGCGGATGGTCGAGCAAGGGAGTAAGGCAAGCTTATACTCGGTTGGCTCTGAGCTTTCCTTTTTTAGCTCAGTTCCCAACGCTACTGCGTACATGGCTTCAAAGCACGCGGTACTCGGGATGGTCGAAGGGCTTCGTGAGGAGATGCCAGACTTCATCGATGTTGGTCTGATTGTTCCAGGGTTTGTAGGTACTGAGATGCACGCGAAACCTGTTGCATCACTCGGCATGAGCGCCGACCAATTCGCCGAGATCGTGATGCCGCAGATCAAAAAAGGGGAGCGCTTTGTGGTCTCCCATGCGTTTAACGTCGAGCACATCACCAAGCGCTATGAAGCGGTTTCAAAGGCCTATGAGACCTACGCGCCCCGCTATGAAGGTGACGAAGAGTTCGACGTAAAAGCGATGATGGCTCGTCGTAAATCCAGTTAGTGGTAATTACAGGACAGAAATATAAGCCAGCGATAGCTAACTTAGTTATATTTGTTATCCGATTCTGAGCGTCGGTATAGCAGCAGTGCCAAAAACTGCCCCACGCAAAGGAAATCGGTTTGGTGCTTCCTTAGCAACTCCAATCTCCTCGTTTAGTTAGATTAGGTTTGTCCGGATCTGATCATTCATTCGTAAGAATGGTGCTTATCGAGCCTGTGCCACTCGAGAGAGCGGCGTTGTTTTTTTAGGAGCGATTCGGTCTTTCATCTCTTCCGTTAACGAAGGGTTAATCCATGCCAGCGGTCAACGCGCGTCTCGTTGAGGTGAAGGAACCTCAACCGGAGGGTTTTGCTGGTTGGGTGCTATGCTTTATCTATATGTCTGGGTACGCTAGTAAATGACTTCAATCAAGCGCCGGGGTTTTCTGAATGGTTCCGCGATCTCTCTTGGTGGGGCGATGGTTGGCCTGCCCACTCTTGCTAGTAGTGAGCGCTCTAGTGCTTCCTCGAATCCGTCTGAGCTGACAGGGCTGAGAGGGAGTCACCCTGGCTCTAACACCTATGCGCATGCATTAGCGTGGAGTCCTGACGCTAAAACACAAGCGTTCGAGCGCGCAACCGAGCACTACGACCTCGTCATCGTAGGCGCGGGCCTAAGCGGCCTTGCAGCCGCCTACGAATACAGGCGCGCTCATGGCGCTGATAAGACCATCCTCATTCTAGATAATCATGATGACTTTGGAGGCCACGCGAGACGGAACGAGTTTACGGTTGACGGTAAGAAACTCATTACTTATGGAGGCTCTCAAACGCTAGTGGAGCCATACGCGGCTGGGCCAGAAGTCATGCGCCTTTTTAACGATATTGGAGTCGCACTTGACCGTTTCGATTCAGCATTTGATCGAGACTTCTACCGCAGACATGGTCTCACTGCGACGACCTACTTCAGTGCTAAACGATTTGGAAAGGATGTTGTGGTTAGGCACCCCTTTACCAACTACTACAATTTCATCGAAGGCCTGCCCGGACAGCAACTTTCCGATGAGGTGGCGGTCAGTGAATCTCCGCTGTCTCCAAGTGGTAAGGCTCAGTTGCTAAAAGCGCTGAAGGCGGGTGATCACTTAATCGATCTTCCGCCAACTCAGCGACAGCAGTATGTGAGCCGAGAAAACTACTTCACCTACTTGAGAGAGGTTGTCGGGATTGACGATGAAGACGTCCTGCATATTGCGCGTCATTCGGTGAGCGACTGGTCGAATGCCGCAGCCGAGTTGCTGACGGTCGAAGAAGCGAGAGATGCAGGAGCCCTTGGGTTTAAGCCGGTCGCAGTGTACGACCCAGATAACCCTTATATCCATCACTATCCTGATGGGAATGCCGGGGTTGCACGATCACTTGTTAAGCATTTGATTCCGCAGGTGGCGGAGGGAAATACCGCTGAATCTTTGGTCACGGCGCGCTTCGATTACGGAATGCTAGATAGGCCCGAGAGCCCCGTAAAACTTCGCCTGAGCAGTACGGTGGTCGGAGCCAAGCACAATGGAGACCCAGCCTCGTCAGATAGCGTTGCCGTTCGCTATATGCACGGAGATTCTGCGCGAGTCGTCACTGCAAGTCATGCAGTACTCGCTTGCTACAACGTCATGATTCCATACATTGTGAAAGACTTGCCGAAGGAGCAGGCTGACGCATTGGCGCAACAAAAAAAGAGCCCGCTAATTTACTCAACGGTAGCGATGCGACACTGGCGAGGGTTTGTAGATCGAGGAATTGGACTGGCTATGTCGCCAGGGAATAGGCATCAAGTCGCTTTTTTGGATTTTCCCGTCTCTATGGGTGGCTACGCGCAGCCCCAAACGCCTGATGACCCGTGTGTGCTTCAGATGATTAGTTGTCCTTACAGTGAGGAGGTTGGGCTATCCCGAGGCGATCAGTACAAAGAAGCCAGGAACCGGATGCTCTCAGAGCAGCTCACAGACTATGAGAAAGACATTCGAGGCCATCTCACAGGAATGCTCGCGGCAAAGCATTTCAATTTTGATCGTGACGTTGCGGGGATTACTGTCAATCGATGGGCGCATGGATATGCGGTGGCGGGTCCTGGGGATTCGGCGCGAGTAGGACGTCAGCCCTTTGGGCGTTTAGCGATTGCAAATTCCGACTCAGCACCGGCGGCTGATGCCATTGAAGCCATTAGGATGGGCATTCGTGCTGTTCAGGAATTGAAGGTCTGACCGCGTGCGAGGATTGCCGGTTCTGCGGAGCGCGTTCTCTTTTAGTGGAACAGGCCCTCTTGTGGCGGCGACAGAGGGTAAATGAAACTTGCGCTAATCAAAATCAGTTAGCCAACGCGAGAAAAAAAGAGGTTCGGAGTATGGCAATTTCACCGATTCTAGGCATCGACTCTGATGCATTACCGGATAAGGTGCTTGTGGTGGGTGATCCCGGTCGGGTCGAGAAAGTCGGCGAACATCTCACTGGCTTGGAATGGCTCGGTCGCAATCGTGAGTATCATTCGCTGATTGGTCAGTACGGCGGTACTTCTATTGCCGTGGTGTCCCACGGCGTGGGCTCAGCAGGGGCGGGCGTCTGCTTTGAAGAACTTTGCCGGGCTGGAGTAAAACGCATTGTTCGAGTGGGGTCCGCAGGGGGACTCCAGCCGTCTGTCTTGGCCGGCAGCGTCGTGATCGCTCGAGCCGCAGTGCGCGAGGATGGGTTATCGCCAAAGTTGGTGCCGCTTAGTTACCCTGCGGTGGCAACGGAAGCGCTCGTTAGTTCGCTACGAGAGGCTGCAGCTTCGGTTAGCGTTGAGGTCCATGAGGGCATCGTGCTCACCTCTGACCTGTTCTATCCAGGCGAAGCGCTGGGCAGCGATCTTCCGCTTTGGCAGCGAGCGGGTGTCACAGCGGTCGAGATGGAGATCGCCACACTCTTTGTTGTATGCGGATTGCATGGGGTTGAGACAGCAGCTGTCGTCGCCGTTGATGGCAACCCGCTTGATCA
The DNA here is from genome assembly GCA_913052075.1 of uncultured Gammaproteobacteria bacterium. Taxonomy (GTDB): domain Bacteria; phylum Pseudomonadota; class Gammaproteobacteria; order Pseudomonadales; family Azotimanducaceae; genus UBA9926. The sequence goes on along the minus strand of CAJXDD010000002.1, from coordinate 29,959 downwards.
GGATGGTGGCTCGATGGACACATACGACCCCAACCAGTCCGACGTTAAAAAAGCGATCCAATCCTCGATAGAACTTGGGCTGGCAGCGGTAACCTATTGATTAGTAATTATCTTTTGAATCGTGGAGCCTGGCCGTAAGTGAGGCCGCGCCAAGCCCATTCGATGGGTCCAAATTGATATCGTTTCAGCCACCAAGGAGAAAACCGCAGCTGAAACACCCAAACGAACAGGACCACGACATAAAGTTGATACCGAGCAAGTTCCCCCACCAGCCCCAATCCAGCACCTGTAAAAATGAAAAGGCAGACGACCGATTGCATTAGATAATTGGTGAGCGCCATGCGCCCAACTGCTGCTAAAGCGTTCGCGAGCCACTCCGTTTTAATGGCGAGCACGACAAGGCCGATCCAGCCCATGCTGACTGACAAACGGCCCAGATGATAAGTCGGTTGCAACTGAGAGAAACCGGCTAGCAAGTCGCCGGGCGCCCCTAGTGAGGTGCTGATCTCATAGGCGTTGATTAGAAGGCCCAAGGTGAAACCACCAATGGCTAGGTTCCGATAAGCCTCAACTGACCGCTGTCCCTGCAGTACACCTAAACGATATAGCGCCATTCCAATGAGCATCATCACAAACGCGTCTGGTAGCAAAAATGTTGGCACTGTCTCTGCAATAACGCCTGTATTGTGCGTGAGGTTCCAGCTGAAAGCGGTGGTGTAGGATTCCCTCCGAGCGTCAAGTTCCACCGCTAGCGATTCAGGGCCCGGCTGATAATCCGCTTCAAAGATTTGCCATTCGTTTGCCATCTCTCTTTGTTGGGCGCTTGGCTCCTTACCTTCTGCAATCAGCGCCTCGGTTTCGACGTGGGCACTCCGAAGCATATGAAGGCCACCATACAAGAGGCCGTTATATAGGGTTAGCAGTAAGAACAAGGATACTGACCAACGCACCAACGCCTTGGTACTGAGGTTGCGAAAGAAAAATAGGACAAAACCCGCGAGCGCGTAGGTCAGCAAAATGTCACCAGGCCAAAGGAGCAGATAGCCGTTGATTAACCCGAAGACGAGTAGCCAAGCATTACGCTTGAAGTGCGCTCGCTCCTTACCGCTCGCTTCCCGATCTAAGAATAGGAGCACACCTGCCCCAAAAAGAATGGAGAAAAGGCCGCGCATACTTCCCTCAAAACCGAGGTCAACGAGGACCCATGCGATCAAATCGCCAGTCCCAGCGATGGTCGGCGCCGCGTAGGTGTAGCTTGAGCTCGCTAGTCCAAAGCCAAGAATGTTGATCAGTAAGATGCCAAGGAGAGCAAATCCTCTCAACATATCCAGCGTTTGGATGCGCTGGGTTTCAGGGGTGGTGGTGAGTGGCAAAGGTGAAGTTCTCTCAATAAATGATCAGGGTGTTAAGCCATCGGGTTGAATGTTAGCGTTAATTGACAACTGCTCACCGTTTATTGAACACAAAATCAACCTTGACCGAACGCTCGGAAAATCGCCAGCCGTTTTCCGTGAGTGAATATTTATCTCGGTACTCACCGATCAAGACGGGCCCATCTACCCGAGCGCGCTCCCGATCAGGGTCACCGTCATCCCGGTATAAGGTGAGATAGACGCCGCCACTTGCCTCGGACTCGCTGACGTCCTCCAACCAAAAGTTGGTACAGATGTGTTTGGATTTGCGACCGCGTTGATCTTCTCGGGCTCCGAAATGCTCAAGGAGTGCTGCGTGCCCTCTAGCGATTCCTTCGGGTGCTGCCCACTCTGCGTCTTCGGTGAAAAGTTCAACCACTCGTCTTGCTTCCCCGCGGTCGATGTAGTGACAGTAGGCGGACGTGAGATGACGGCAGGCGGCTTCAATAGCGGCTCGCTGCTGTAGATCCATGGGGCTTTCCCTCTCTCGAAGTTCGCCAAGTGTATCGATAAAAGCCTTGGGCTGGAAAACTAATGATTAACAACAGAAATCGAGAACGGTGCGTTCTTTGAGGAAGCATCAGTGCGAGGTGCGCTATTGCGAGACGTTTCATGGCAAGGGGGGTGTTCGTGAGCTGATCCTAGAGAATGCAATGTCTCATTAGTCATGGGCCAAATAAAGCAGGTGCCAAGGTAAGGGAGTAGTGAAAGAGACTCCATCGGGCGGTGGGGTTCTGGAGCGCAGAAATCAACCATATGCAGATCGGTTGGCAGCAAGTAGTGAGGGCCCCAGTTGACAGTTTGAGAGGGTGTTACTGAGCGGTTGTTTTAGTACGCAATAGTGCATAGCAGTAACTGAAGGAGGAAGCGAGCATCGAGAAGCATCATTACGGTGGATAGTGATGCAGTGGGTAGCGATCTGCGAAACCTGGCACCATTCATGCTCGTCATGAAAAAGGACTCGCTAAGAAAAGGTGCTCGGGGTTGAAAGCGCGGTAATGAAAGAGGGTCCCTTTAGAACCTGTACCGAACCTTCACCGTAAATTGATCCGCTTGCGGATCATCCCAGGGGCGCCGGTATAGAGTGCCGAGTCGATCTTCCTCATCGAGCGCAACGATTCGCCCACCTCGTGAATAGACGACATAAAGATAAGCCAGCGGCAAGATCTCGAACCGATAGCGGGCCTGGAAGGCAAGGTCACTGAGGCTAAAAGGAGGCAATTCGATCGCGGCCGCGTTCAGCGCGCCAGATCCATCACCAAGATAAGCGAGCGGGTCTCTCGCCGTAAATGCCACAAGCTGGGCTTTGAGTCTGAATTCATGCCGCTGGCCTTGGAACCAATTCAGATCAGCTACGGTAACGCGCTGTTTTCTCGTGTAGGTGCCAAGGAGGTTGCCCTCGATCCAGTTAAGCCAGTCGTCTTCTTCACTTTGCTGGTAGGTCAGTGAGAGCGCGAGATTTTCGCGTGGCGCAAAGCTAACCTTAGCGGTGTAGCTTGTTGAAAACCCGAGTGCTGAAAACCAGGTGGACCCTTTGCCTCGCTCGATTTCAACGAGGTAGTTAAGACGTTTACCCGACGGTCCCATGTAGCGAGCCTTGAGGCTGTAATTGGCGGGCTTATCGATGAAGGGCGCGATTTCATTATTTCGAGTCGTCCAGAAGTCCCTACTCGGAAATCGATAAAACGTCTCAAAGCCGAGGCTTGACGCGTTTTTGAAGGTGGTGCGTTGACCGAACTCAACCACTTCACCCGCTGGTTTAAATTCTGCATTGGTCTCGACGGCAAACCCGAATTCCAGATCGGTGGCCAGGATCGGCGAATCCTCACTGAAATCAGTGGACTTGATGCCGTTTTGATTTCCTATGTAGGCCCAGTTCTCAACCACTTGGTACCCCATATCAGTGATATCAAGGTCAGCATCAAAGTAATAGCCGCCAATGTAGTGCCATCGGTCTCGATTAGGCGTGAGAGAAATATCGATCTTGACCCCATGGCCCGAGCTATCGAGGTCGTCACTGGCTTCATCGATGTCTGACCGCATGCCGACCGCACTCAATCGAACGGTTTCTGACGGTCGGTACAACCAGTCAACCGAGTGGACTGTCGCGGTTCGGTCAATAAACGGGCGGTCTGCCAGTGTGCCGAGGTAGCCCACAGAATAGTTTTCGCCGTTTTTTACGCTGCGTAGCGCAAAAAACTGCCGGCCTTCGCTGAAATCAGCGTCTGACTCGAGCGCGCCAAGAAACCCGAAATCGATGGATTCTCCCTGCTGTGTGTAGCGAAGCGCGACATCAATATCGCTGATTCCAGTGCTCGCAGCACCGCACGCTTCAGCGAGCTCTGCACCATAGCGACTGCAGTCGTAGTCGGGCGCAGCGCCAATTCGCCTCGTATTGATGATGTAAAAGATCTCGTCGCTTTTGACGTCGAAGAGTGAATGGTTCTCTGAAAAAAACGGCCGTTTGTCGGAATAGAAGGTTTCACTAGAACTAAAGTTGACGACCAGCTCATCACTTTCCACCTGGCCAAAGTCAGGATTGATCGCGATATTGAGTTGCTTACCCGCATCAATCTTCCAAAACACTTCCATGCCCGTTTTCGTATCGACCTCATCCTCGACCCGATCTTGAGTCGCATTGACATAGGGGAAAAAGTCGACTTTGGTTGGATTGTGATTGGCGAATGAAAGGGGGTGGAGCAGTGATAGAAACTTCTCTTGCCTCGGGTTGCCAGGGATAGATGTGTTGGCTCGTCCCTCTGAGATCACCATTCGCCAAAAGGCGACATTAATGGTGCGCGTTGGCCCGGTCACCGCTTTCATGGGTGCTACCGTCCAAGGAATAAACACCTCGGCGAACCAGGCTTGTTCGTCGACAAAAGTGGCCGACTCCCAATCCGCATCCCAATCTGTATTGCCCTGGTTCTCGTTGCGATAGATGGTGTCGGTGATGGACCCTCCGGCAGACACAGAAAAGCCATAGCCTGTTAGACCATCCCCATCGAAATCAATTGATACACCCACTTTGTCCGAGTTTGCTCGTTCGTTGTCGCGCTGGTGCTGATTGGTGCGGACGGTTTCTTTCGCTTGATCACTAATGAAGCCGAAGTACATCCCTTTTTCGTCTTCCAAAATTAGCACCTTTTGCGTGTGCTTTGGTTCGGCGAGAGAGAAGGGGATGGATTCGACGTACTGATCCCACACGCGAGCAGACTGCCATTCGGGTTCATCCAGCTTGCCGTCGATGGTGATGGCGCTTGCTAGGAGCGCTGGACTGAGTGAGATCAGCCAACACCACGTAAATAGACGGATGAGGGATTCTTTGGGAGATCGAGTTTTGGAAGTGGGTCGATTGTCGCGCATCGTTCTGGTGCCTTGGCGCGATAAGCGATCGCGCGTTGTCCGCTTAGCTGAAAAGCGTGAGTCAATGGCCGCCCATCATCCCACGGCTGGCCCCAGGGTCAAGCTTTGACCCTTAAGCATTCGTACGACGCGTGAAGCGTTGTGGGTTAGAGCTTAATGGCGAATCATTCCTTGCAGGGTGGCCTATATGTAGTGCCGGATCGTAGCGATAGAAAGGTAGCTAAAGTTATTCAAGCGTCGAGATGGTGAAATGAAAATTTGCGTGATTGGTGCGGGAATGGCTGGCGGATATCTTGGTTCAGCGCTCGGGCAACTTGGCCATGATGTGGTTGTGCTAGAGAAGAGTAGAGGGTTTGGCGGCCGGCTTGCGACGAGGCGGGGTGAGGGCGTTCAGTTCGATCACGGGGCGCCATTCTTTACGGCTCGAACCTCGCTCTTTAAGGAGTTGCTCGCTGAGCATGCATCGAGTGTGGTGGAGTGGACGCCACGGGTAACGACGCTCAGACCAGGCTCGAAATCCTACAAACGCGACTGGTTTGAACCTCATTACATCGGCGTGCCTGCCATGGGTGCACTTGCTCAATCGCTTCTAGCAACCAGCGAAGTTCAATTTGAGCGTGAGGTTAGCACTGTTGTGAGCGAGGCGGATGGCTGTCTGGTGAAGTTTAAGGACGGAGCAGTTGAACCCTGCGACTTCGTCATCAGCACAGCGCCCGCGCCGCAGACGGCAGCCATCATGAAAATCGAATTAGAAGCCGTGAGTTATTCTCCTTGTTTCGCGTTGCTCGCGATTCCCCGTGAATCGCCGAAATTTGATGCCGCGGTGGTAAAAGATTCCCCCATCGAATGGGTCGAATGTACGGCGAGCAAACCAAGCCGCCTGAGCGCGTGCACGCTGGTTGCCCACGCGAGTGCTGAGTGGACGTTCGAGCATTTCAATGCACCGCGCGATGACGTCAAACAGGCCCTGATTTGCGCTCTGTCCGCATTGGGCATTGAGGTTGATAGCAACCCCAGTCTTCACAGATGGCGCTACGCGCATGTGGTGCAGCCATACCGTTCTCCGTATTGGCTTTCCTCTCAATTACGGCTGGCGGCCTGTGGCGATTGGGCAGTCGGCCATGGCGTTGAGTCAGCCGTTGTCAGCGCTTCGAAGTTAGTTGCAGCTATTGCCGATCGCTAGGCATCAAACGGCGGTGAAGCACGCCAAAATTAGCCTTCTAGATTTGTTTTTTAACCGCATTCCAGAATTTAAAGAACCGTTTAAAGGACTGATCGGGAGGTTGAATCCATATGGTCTTTGGCAGCCAGTGGATGTCAATTGCGGACGGGAGTTGCGATAGGTGATCTCTTAGCTCGATGTCTCTCGGCTCAACGACTGACACTTCAACCGGCCCTTGGCCATCAGCAGTCAGAACATCTAGCGGGTTGGCTCTGTAAACCGTCACAGGGATAGGCAGCGAAGCCAAGGCCTCGCAAATGAAATGAATTTGCTTGAGCGAGTGGAAGCGTTTTGCGAGCCATTCGGGGTCGAATAGGTACACCACGTTGTCCCAGCTCTCCGACTGCAATACGTCGGGGTTTAGGTCATCAGGCTGAAGCCATAGCGTCTTACTCATGGGTCCCTCGAAAGAGTCGATTCGTTAGTTGCTCGTAGGAACCATTCAGCTCCGGGTTGTCCATCGGGTCGCAATTGACGAGATCGGCGCAGTACTTCCGTACGTTGTCGAGGTTGAAGATATACGGCTTATGACTAAAGGTGCTCGCAACCCATTGCCAAGAGAGATTGTTCGATGCGAGATCGGCATCGAGTAAGTGCGTCATGAACCAGTAGGCGCCGGCTTGCCATTTCACCCGCCGGAAGTGCACGACATAGGCAGCCAAATACATCCGCGCATGATTGTGGACGTACCCGTTGCTCGCTAGGTCATCGATGAAATGATTGATCGCGGCATTGGGCGTGCATGCGTCAAGGATGTCTTGAGGCAGCTCATCGCTGTAGTCGTCTGCTTCAAAGCCGGTTTTATAGGGCTCAAGGTCGGTCCACAGGTCCCCATCTAACCCCTCTGCCACAGCGGCCCAGAATTCTCCCCATGCCAGCTCTTGCAGGAATTTCTCGGTGGTGCTTTTGGAGTACTTTGATAGCGCAATATCAACCATGGTTGGCTTCTTGGTTAGCCCATGCCTGATGAAAGGGGACAAACGCGTCACATGCCCCGAGTAAAAGTTACGGGTGCGGCCGTACTCGCTCGGGGAGATCGCGTGGTCCAATTCCTGGGCCGTCGGGATTTTGCCGATGATCTGGCTAGGCTCGGCGCTGCGGTCGATGTGATCTTCTGCGAACTTGAGGTCAAGGTAGGCCCAAAGGTCTGCCCGATCCTTGTGGTTTAGTACTAGTTTTGTCATGGGCATCAATACGACAGCCAATGATCATCGGTTTGGTTGTGGGTGGTTCGTTAACGAACACATACGCTTTATGGAGCTGACATTAGTCCCATCATCAGATGCGAGGCTCAAGGGCTCAAAGGCCCAGCAACATCCATGATCTACCCCGCAAGTGTGTGTGGGGTTGGCGAAGGAGCTTGGGTTGCGGTACAACTGGAAGTGAATTCAGGAGATGTCATGACGCAACTACTATCGCAGATAGATGATGCGGTTCGACCGCAACGTGACGCTTACATGGAACGTAATCCTGCCAGCGCACAGGCCTTTGAGTCGGCAAAAGCCGCAGGTATCGCCGGCGGAACAAATCGCGCTTCGATTTTTTACACGCCGTTCCCGCTGACCTTTGTTGATGGTGAAGGCGCTCGAGTGAAAACCGCAGATGGACAGACCCTCACTGATTTCTTGGGTAATTTTACAGCTGGGCTTTTTGGGTATTCGCCCGAGCCGGTCATTCAAGCGGTGACCAAAGCCATGGAAACCGGCCATGCGCTGGGGGGTGGCGCCAACCACTATGAGGCGCGAGCAGCAGCAATCATGACCGAGCGCTTTCCATCGCTCGAAATGGTGCGGTTCTCGAATACCGGTAGCGAGGCCAATACTTACGCTATTAACACAGCGCGTGCAGTAACTGGGAGGAGCAAAATCCTCGTCTACGACGGCGCTTATCACGGGGCCTGGATACATGGCGGCGTGAGCGCCGGTCCCCTGGATACGCCCTACGAGAAAATTACTGTTCCGTTTGGGGATGTGGAAGCAATCAGCAATGCGATCCTCGAGCATCAAGCGGATTTGGCGGCAGTGCTGATTGAGCCGGTGATGGTGAACCCAGTGTTGTATTTGAAGCAGGTGGCGCCAGCGAGCTACTTGCAGCAAATTAGAGCGGCGTGTGACGAGGCCGGGTGCGCGCTCATTTTTGACGAAGTGATGACATCAAGGCTCGCCCCTGGTGGCGCTCAGGCGCTAGTTGGTGTGACGCCCGATATCACGACCTTTGGTAAATATTTTGGTGGGGGTCTGCCTCTTGGTGGGTTTGGAGGTAAGCGCGAATGGATCGAGCGACACGATCCACTTCATCCTCAAAGCATTAATAGCGGCGGTACCTTCAATCAAAACCCCATCAGCTTAGCTGCTATGTGTGCGGTCCTGGAAAAGCTTTGGACCCCCGAGATTTGTGTTCGGCATAACACCCGAGGGGACGCTTTTCGTCACGCAATCAATGCAGTTGCCCGGCAGCACAACGCGCCTTGTCAGGCGATGGGTACTGGCAGTCTGATGACGCTGATTTGGCAGGGGGCAGCGGTGTTGCCTCATGCTAACGACCCTGATGTTGTGCCTCTGCAACTGCTGAAACATCCGGGATCTGCAAAGATGGCCGAGTTATTCTGGTTCGATATGCTGTTAAAGCACGATCTGCTGGCAGGCCGGCCTATGCTGAATTATCTTACGCTGCCGACCCCCCTCACGGCAGACGATGAATCGGCCTTTCTCGATGCACTTAGTGCATTTTTTGTACGCCACAAGGAGCTCTTACGGGCGTTTGGTGACGAGACTTCAGGCGCAGAAAAATGATGCGCCGGGCGTGGTTGGGGTCAATCGATCACGCGCTGTGATCGATCAAACAAAGGAACAAATCTACGTGACTATTGCCATAAGAAGATTGATCAAGGCTACTTTGCTCACAAGTTGCTGGTTGATCAGTGCAGCCTATGCATCGCCGCAAATATTCGAGCCGAGCACCGTATTCGATCTTGAGGCCATCGCCAACCCGCAGATTTCGCCCGATGGCACGAAAGTGCTCTACGAGCGTCGCGGTTTTGACATCATGACGGATCGCGCCACCAAGGGGCTTTGGCTCTATGACTTAACAGCCGAAGTGCATGAGCCAGTGCTTGCTGGTGGTACATCATTTGGCTCGGTGGCTTGGTCAAGCCAGGGTGATTATGTTGCCGTCGCTGTTCGCAGGGAGTCCCGCTCGATGATTAATGTGGTGCGCCTCGAAGGTCGGCTGACTGCTACCGTCGCGAGCGTCTCGTCCATGCCGTCTCAATTGGTGTGGGCGCCTGATGATGCGTCCATCGCGTTTGTTATGTCGGTCGATGCGGAGTCCAAGCCCATCTACAAGATGCCGGCTAAGCCCAAGGAAGCGAAATGGGCCGCTTCGCCGATTGTCGTGGACGAAGTGCGCTACCAGTTCGATGGGCGAGGGATTGTTGAGCCGAGCTACCGGCACGTATTCGTTGTGCCAGCAGGCGGAGGCACACCGAGGCAACTAACGGAAGGCGATTACAACCATACACGACCTGTGTGGTCGGCTGATGGCGAACAACTGTACTTTTCTGCGAATCGGCATGCCGACTGGCAAAGAGAGACGGTCGAGTCGGACCTATTCGCGGTTGATGTGACAACCTCTGCCCTCACGCAGCTCACCAGCGCCCCCGGTGCTGAAACGCGTCCGCAGTTGAGTCCTGATGGGAGCCGGCTGCTTTACTTGCAGGAAGACAACGACCCGATCACTTATCGGCAATCCCAAGCGATGACGCTCGATCTTCAAACCGGTCAAACGAAAGTCATCGAGACAGGTCTCGATCGATCAGTGGATGCTGCCAAATGGTCAGGCGATCGAATCGCGATACAAGTGGACGACCAAGGTCAGCGGAAAGTTCTTTTGCAGACGCGAGATGGGTTCGACGTCATATCGGACAAGGTTAGCGGCGTGACGCTTGGGCGGCCCTACATCAGCGGGAGTTTTGATGTGCGAGATGGGGTGTTCGCGTTGACTGAGGGCAGTGCGACTCGGCCGGCAGACTTAGTGATTCGACAAGGCGGCACGGCCAACCAGCTCACTCGGGTCAATGAGGATGTGCTTGGGCCACTTAGCCTTGCTCGCGCTGAGCGACTCGTCTATCCCTCAAGCTTTGACGGAACGCGAATCGAGGGATGGGTGCTATATCCGCCAGGTTACGACGATAGCAGGCGTTACCCGCTCATTCTCGAACTGCATGGCGGGCCGCACCTTGCCTACGGGCCTCATTTCTCAGCTGAGCTTCAGCTGATGGCGGCTGCCGGCTATCTTGTGTTTTATGACAATTACCGCGGCAGTAGCTCTTACGGTAAAGCCTTTGGAAATCTGCTTCAGGGGAAGTATTCGAGCGCGGAAGACTTCCAGGATCACATGAGTGGGATTGATCGATTAATTGAGAAAGGTAAAGCCGACCCGAACAATTTGTTTGTCGCTGGAGGCTCGGCTGGAGGGATCGCCACCGCATACGCGATAGGCCTGACAGATCGATTTAATGCCGCGGCCGCGGCTAAACCCGTGATCAATTGGCTGAGCAAAACGTTAACGGCGGATTCCTATGTCTATCAAATCCGTCACCAATTTAGCGGTCCGCCCTGGGAGCGATTGGAAGAATATTGGCAGCGCTCACCGCTGTCGCTAGTCGGCAACGTCTCGACGCCGACGCTACTGATCACCGGTGAGGAGGATCGCCGCACGCCGATTTCTGAGACTGAACAGTTTTATCAGGCGCTCAAGCTTCGGGGAATTGATGCGGTGATGGTTCGATTACCGGATTCAGCACACGGCATCGCTAGTAGGCCCTCGCGACTGATCAGCAAGGTGGGGCACACGCTTGCCTGGTTCGACCGCTATCAAAAGCGAGAAGCTGAAGACGCAAACTGACGCTTATTGCTCGCAACGCCCTCAATGCAGAGAATTCGAGCGCTGAGTGGACTGTTAGCCAAATATCATTGGCTCATCACTCACATGATCAGTCGATCTCGATGGGGCCTCTTATTCATCGCGTCAAACGAGCGTTTTCAGCGTTTGACCCTTGGGTTCACTTTCTGAGACATTTACCAGTAATTGAGCGGCACCTTATGGTGGCCGCGCCAATAAATGCACTTGCAGGTGCGAATAGGTACGAAGCCGAAGCGCCCGCAATGATCGGGCAAGCGAGGGAGGGTTGATGGAACAACACCAAACATTTTGCAGGTATTGTCATGCCTATTGCGCCATGGTCGCTACGGTTGAAGATGGCGTGGTTGAGTCTGTGAAGCCCGATACGTCTAACCCCATTTATGGTGGATATACCTGCATCAAAGGTCGTCAGCTTGTCGAACAGATGTATCAGGACGCTCGACTGATTAAGCCCTTAAAAAAGAATGCGCACGGCGAATTTGAAGAAGTTACGAGCCAGCAAGCGTTGGACGAAATCGCAGCCAAAGTAGCGCAGATTTTGGAGGAATCGGGGCCTCGAGCGATTGCTACATATAACGGCACGGTGGCATTCCAAAATTCAGCGCAGCTCGCTTATTCGAAGGCTTGGCACGATGCCATTGGCTCCATCTCTTATTACACCAGTGTCACCATTGACCAGCCCGCCAAGGTTTTCGTTGGCTCGAGAATGGGCTATTGGGCGGCAGGCAGTCACTTTTTCCACGACTCGGATGTCGCGCTCATCATCGGGAACAACCCGCTAGTGTCGCATTACGCGCCGCCCGGTAGCGTTCCGTCGATGAGTCCATCGGCGCAGCTTCGAAAAGCTAAGCAACGAGGCCTGAAGCTAATTGTCGTTGACCCTCGAGAAACGGAATTGGCACGTAGGGCAGATTTATTTCTGCAGGTGCAGCCCGGTCAGGATGCGGTGCTGGTCGGCGGCATGATTCGCCTCGTTCTGGAAGAGGATCTGCATGACCAGGCCTTTTGTCAGGAGTATGTCGAGGGGCTTGAGACATTAAGGGGAGAGGTCGCAGAATTCACGCTTGATCGGGTGGAAGCGCTCACTGGTATACCCGCAACCTTGGTTGCTGAGGCCGCTAGAACGTTTGCTGCGGGCCCTCGTGGTGCAGCCGTCACCGGGACTGGGCCAGAAATGAGTAGTCATCCGAATTTGACACATCACCTTGTGGGGTCGCTGAATGCGATTTGCGGCCGTTTCTATCGTGCCGGCGACAAAATCCCAAACCCGGGTGTGTTATCGAGGCCCTCCCCTCGGTTCGCCCAAGCGCTCAATGTGCCTACCGCCTGGGGTCGCGGCGCCCAATGCCGGGTGCGGCCTGAATATGGCGAGCTTAAATCGCCTGGGCGATTCGGCTTGCAGGGCGAGATGCCTACCTCCCAGCTGGCGGATGAAATTCTAGTCGAGGGAGAGGGGCAGGTTCGTGCGCTCTTTGTCATCGCAGGTAATCCGATTCTGGCATGGCCCGACCAAGAAAAAACGCTGAAAGCCATGCAATCCTTGGATTTATTGGTCTGCATCGACCCCTACATGGCGGCAACGGCCGACCTCGCCCACTACGTCTTACCGCCAAAACTCACGCTTGAGCGAGAGGACGTCACCCTTTTGTCAGACGCTTGGTACGAGAAGCCTTATAGCCAGTACAGCAAAGCTGTCGTGCAAACCGATCATGATGTGATTGAGGAATGGGAACTATATTCTGGGATTGCAAAACGGCTCGATATTGAAGTGCGCATGGGTGAGACCGTCTTCCCAAGTTCTCCGGAACCCACGAAATTTGAACTACTGCAAGCCATCACTAAGGACGCCCGAGTCGATATTGGCTACTTGCGAGACAACCCAGGCGGTCATGTTTTTGAAGATCAAACGGTTGAGGTTCAGCCTGCCCAAGAGGGGGCGGAGGGGCGATTACAGCTTTACCCAGAGGGGGTTGCTGAGGAATTTGAAGCGCTTCGAGCGGACCATGCGAGCCTCGAGGAAGGATCAGGCGATTTCTCCCATGTCTTGATCGGTTACCGCAGCAAATACGTGCTGAATTCCTTTGGGCTCAACTTGCCAGCCATTAAGGCCAAGCAAGGCACGACAAACCCTGCATTGATTCATCCCAATGATCTCGCAGAGTTAGGCATTGACGATGACAGTGAGGTGGTCGTTGAGTCTGCATTTGGCGCGATACCCGCGGTTGTAAGGGCGACGGACCGAATCAAACGTGGCGTGATTGCCATGCATCACAGTTGGGGCGCTGCACCTGACAGGAATGCATCAGTGAGAGACGTGGGCTCGAATACCAATTTGCTAGTGAGTAGTGAAACCCAGTTACAAGCCTTTACTGGAATGCCCAAAGCCAGCGGGATTCCAGTGAGGATCAGACCGTAGCAGCGGCTGGCAATTAGTGTGTGTGGAAGTCTGGATAATTCTAGATTGGTGAGGAAATAGGTTTGCGGGCAGTGGAAATTCGGAAAGTATATAAAATAAAAACAGATACTTATATAAAAAAAAATACTTATAAAGGTAATCTAGATATTTTATAGAATAATGGTTGCCCGGTTGTTGTAGACCTCTAGGAAAGCGAGGAGGCCTACAATTGCCGCATTTCCTAGAGGAACAAAAGGAACGATAGGCTTGAGCGGATTGATCGGATCGGTCTGGCCGAAAGAATGCAATTAGTGACAGTGCTCATCAAAAAAAAAGATCGAAGCTAGGGCAGAGAGCGAACAGAGACAGGATAGGAATAACAAGGAGGCGATAATGGCATTTGATACGTTGATTCAGGGTGGGGAGGTTGTTGATGGAACTGGGGCGGCTGCCCGAAAAGCAGATGTGGGCATTGTTGATGGGAAGATTGCGGCCATCGGCGATCTAGCAGGATCTGCAACGGCGCAGATCATCGATGCGACTGGCCATGTCGTAACGCCAGGGTTCGTCGATCTACATACCCATCTTGACGCACAAATTGGCTGGGACCCAGAGCTCACCTCCAGCTCCTATCATGGCGTAACTACGGCACTAATCGGCAACTGCGGTGTTGGTTTTGCACCTGTTTCTGAGGAAAACCGCGCTTATATGGCCAAACTCATGGAGTCGGTGGAGGACATTGCCGCTGAAGCGATTTTAGATGGTCTGCCATGGGATTGGACCAGCTACGGCGGTTACCTTGATTCAATTCAAGCCATGAAGCCCGCACTCAATATCGTTGGGTTGGCAGGGCACTCATCCATTCGATTTGAGGCCATGGGCGATAAGTCGATGGACGAGGGTGTGCAGGCCGATGATCGAGAGCTCGCTCATATCGTTAAACTGGTTGAAGAGTCGGTCGCCGAGGGGGCGGTTGGCTTTTCAACCTCTCGCTTTTTACCGCACACGGTACCCGATGGCCGCTGCACCCCCGGTACTTGGGCTGATCTGAGGGAAACACGAGCCATTCAGGAAGCGGTTATCCGGGCTGGCGGTACGGGCGCCATTTTCCAATCGGCGAATGACTTCCAAACCCGATTTGACACAGAAATCGAAATGTTTGAGCAGGGCGCAGATTTAGGCTGTCAGGTCATCTTCTCTGGCGGTGCTAGTCCTCAGGGCGATGGCGGAGTCAGTCGCTGGGCCGACTTCTTCGCTAAGCAAGACGCAAAAGGCAGACGGGTAGCAGGTATTTGTCATACCCGACCAAGCGGGGCGTTTTTTGGGCTCGCGCAGTTATCTCCGTTCACGAAGGAATCGAAGGCCTGGCGAGACTTAATGGCTTTGCCAACTATTGGTGCGCGGGTTGAGGCCATGAGCAAGCCTGAAATGCGACAAACCCTGATCGATGAGGGCATCGCTGCTGGCAGCATGAAGCAGCTCGCACCTATGCTGCATCCGTTCGGCGTAAACGCGAGGCCAAACCTCGATTTTGAACGCAAGGCGAGCTTGCAGCAGTTAGCCGATGAGGCGGGCGCAGACCCTGTTGAGATCTATGTGGATCGCCTGATCGCATCTGAAGGCCGCGAATTCTTCAATTTCTGGATGTTTGGCGGAGCGCTTGAGAATCAATGGGAATACATGCGGTTACCCAACATCGTGCCGATGCTCGGAGATGCTGGCGCCCACGTTGGGTTTTTCACGGATACCGATTCCCCGACTATTTTACTCAGTGAACTAACGCGCAAACACGGTGTGTATACGCTGGAGGACGCTATCCACAGGATTACCCAAAAATCCGCAGATATTCTGGGATTAAAGGACCGCGGCGTTCTGAAGGAGGGCATGATGGCCGACATTAACGTCATCGATTATGAGAACCTTTGTTCGCAACAGCCTGAGTACGTGAACGACTTCCCTCACGGCGGTGGTCGCTTCGTCGTGAAGAGTCAGGGCTATACAGCAACCTTGGTCGCAGGCAATGTCGTGGTTGAAAATTGCCAGCACACCGGCGTTCGTCCGGGAGAGGTCATTCGGGAGTTCGCTCGAGGCTAGCGTAAGGTCGCACGGCAGATGGCGTCGTTAGGTGCTTGGCTCGTACACTCGCATACTCGAAACGAATAGGCGTGGCGCGCTGTGTTTCAATGCAAGCGTCTCAATGGGGTCACGATTAAGAAAGAGGACCAACCATGTTCAGTGCCGTACACCACATCTCGCTCAATTGCGCTGATGCTGACCGCGATCGAGAGTTTTACGTGTCTGTGTTGGGGTTTGAGGAGATGTCGAGACCCGATCTTGGCTTCAAGGGGGCTTGGCTCAGGATCGGTGCGCAAGAATTACATCTCTTGGAGGTGCCAGCCTTTGAGGCGCCTAAAGGACAGCACTTTGCGTTTCAGGTGGCAGACATTGATGCAGCTCGTGCGCATTTAATTGCTGCCGGGGTGACAGTTTCAGACCCGAGGGAAATGACTGGCGTCTGCAGACAATGCTTCTTTAATGACCCGTCTGGAAATCTTTTAGAACTCAACCAGCCGATCGCTCAATAAAAGACCAACTCGGCTGTTCATTCCCCTCTCGGGTGCAGAAGGCAGCACCTAGATATTGACGTACTTGGGCATTCTAGAGGTGACTTTTTTCACGTAATTTCGCGTTTCTTCTCGGTTATGCCGGTTAGTCAGAAACCAGTAGAACTCCTCTGGAGTCATTTTGTTGACTCGATCTACCGCACGCTGTTTGTTGCCTGCAGGGTCCAGACTCTTCCAAAGGTTCCCGGCACCTCCGTTGTAGCTCGAAATCATCGCGTATTCGAGTTTAAGTGGGTGGTAGATACCCCGAAGGTAGCGGTCAGCCAGGATCGCTAAGTATCCCGTGCCGACTTCAATGTTGTTCTGTGGGTCATAAAGATACGCGGAAGTGGGTGTGTTTTTATAGCCCGCGATGAAAGAGAAGTAATCGCGGCCGGCTGTATTGGCCTTAATCTGCATCAACCCCAGAGCATCTGAGCGGGACCTTGCCATTGGGTTGAAGGAACTCTCCGTTTCCATAATGGCCATGATGAGCGATGACCTAATTCGATGTTTGCTGCTCGCCGCGCGAACCCACTGCTCGTATTTGTTGCCTGCGACGCTCTTGTGCTGGCGAATCATAGGGATCCGCACGGCGAAGTCTCCGCGTTGACTCAGCGCGGTGTCAAAGAGGTGAAAGGCGAAGGCTTCGGCTTTTTGCTTAGTATCGATAGGCTGACCGTTATGGTCGTGCACCTGGCCATAGAGGAAGGGTTTTCCACTTTTCCCCTGCAAACCCAAATCGTTAGCAGTGCCTGCGTCGATCACGTTAGGGTCGATCTGAGTGAGGAGGACGTCCTGGATGTCTTTTAGCAGCAGGCTAATGGATTGGGCGGATACCACGATCAGGCCCCGATCGAAATCGATCAGTACGCGCTCCGTTTGAGAGCTGCGAAAAGCATAGACAGAGGGAATGAGGGATCCGCCTTGGTCAGATGCGCCCGCATATTCCTCGAGTAGCAGGCGCACATCGTCAGGGTAATCTCGATAGTCGGCGGCAATGCTAGGCAGTACAGGAAAGAGCATTAAGCCGAGGAAGGTGAGCCGCTTTGCCCAGGAACCGGGCCACAACCTATCTCGTGTAGAGGGTTTAAGCCAAAGGGTTCTGCCTCTACCAGTCAGCGGACTTAGTCTGCCGAAGAGTCTAGAGCGCAGGGTTATTACGATTGGCTTCGGGTTGTTCATTCGCGATAGCTTACCAACTTATCGATTACTCTCCGATGAACAGTTAAGTCGATGAGTCGACAACCCTCGAGCTGATTACTCGACGAAACGATATATCGATAAACCCATGCATAAGAGTCAATGCTGGTCGAGCTTTCAAAATTCGACCGCCATCGATCACTTTTGGGTGCAAACCGATATTCGGCTTTCGTTATATGTGACCATGATTGCCCGCTCAAGTTAGCGTATATCGTTTGGTTACAAGCTAATTCCTATCATTTTGTAGATTTTTTAACGGGAATCGGCTTGAATGTTGACGAGTATCCCACGAGGACGTTCTTTTGATTCGGCCCATTTTGACCGACTGTTTGCGGCTTTTCCTTCTTTTTGCAACCACCATATTCGCCTCTTTTGGGGCGGGTGCGGATAGTGTCATGGTCAGTAGCCTAAAAGGCGAGGTTAATAATGGCAGCGTGGATCAAGTAATCAAGGACTTGGAGAACGCTGAGGCGACTTCCAGCCATCTGTTCATCCTGAAAATCGACACTCCTGGAGGTTATATCGAGCCGACCCGCCGGCTGGTTCAGGCTATCTTGGATTCTCCGGTCCCTGTGGTGGGCTATGTTGCACCGGCTGGGGCTAGAGCCGGCAGCGCGGGAACCTTTATTTTGAGTGCTTGTCACATTGCAGCCATGTCGCCGGCGACCAACGTTGGCTCTGCCAAACCTATCATGTTGACCTTTGGCGACCCAGATCCTGATCTGAAAGATAAGCTCATCAACGATGCCGCTGCGCAAATGCGCTCGCTGGCACAATTGCGTGACCGTAACGCGGAGTGGCTCGAATCAGCGGTTGTGGATTCGAAAAACATCACGGCCGATGAGGCGCTTGAATTAGGGGTCATTGACCTGATTGCGCCCAATCAATCTGAGCTGCTGAAGAGGTTGGATGGCCGCACGGTTGTATTGGCGGGTGACTCCATTAGGTTAGACCTTGGCGAGGCAGAGACCGTTGAGGGCGAGGCAGGGGCAGGTCAACCTGAATTCTTGTGGTGGGTCTATGCAGGCATTGGTCTGCTGGTGTTTGAAATTATTGCCCCTGGCTTTATTGCCATGTTTTTTGGAGCGGGCGCGCTGTTTACGGCGCTGGCTATTTACCTCGGTTTCCCGACGGCAGAGGGGTATCAATTTGGGCTCTTCACTGCGCTGTCGCTGATATTACTATTTGCCTTTAGGTGGCGATTCAAAAAAACCTTCACCGGCGATTCAACGGCCGAGCAAGGCTCCTCCGAGCTTGAGGAGGGAATGGTCGGCCAGCGGGTGGATTATGTCTCTGGGTTTGATGAGTCGAGCAAGGGTCGAGGTGTTGTTGAGTTTAGAGGTTCGAATTGGCAGGCGAGTGGCGATTTCGAAGTGATCGAATCCGGTCAAGCGCTCGTGATTAGCGGCGTGAACAGTAATGTACTTGAAGTGGAGGTGAAATAATGGAGTGGTTGACTTGGGCCTTAATTGCAGTCTTTGTTGGATGGGTATTTTTCCAAACGGTGCGGGTGGTTCCCCAGCGGGAAGTGTTCGTGGTGGAGCGCTTGGGGAAGTTCTATAAGTCGCTAGAGGCAGGATTCCACATCCTGATTCCCTTTATTGATAAAGTGGCATACAAGCACACGCTGAAAGAACAGACTATCGACGTTCCTTCCCAGAGCTGTATTACCAAAGACAATATCGCAGTAGAAATCGATGGCATTTTGTACCTCCAGGTTCAGGATGCACAGGCTGCGAGCTATGGTATTCAGGATTATCGCTACGCTTCCTCACAGTTGGCTCAAACGACGCTTCGTTCAGAAATCGGACGAATTGAGCTTGATCGAACGTTCGAAGAGCGAGAGACGATCAATGCGCGAGTGGTAGAGGCTGTGGACAAAGCGTCAAACCCTTGGGGCGTCAAAGTACTTCGATACGAAATAAAAGATATTAATCCTCCCACAACAGTTCGAGATGCACTCGAGAAGCAAATGCGAGCGGAACGAGAGCGGCGTGCAGTAGTTGCTGAGTCCGAAGGGGATAGGCAAGCGCGAATTAACGTGTCGGAAGGTGAGCGTCAGGAGATCGTCAACATCTCTGAGGCGCAAAAGCTCAAGCAGGTCAATGAAGCGGAAGGTAAGGCGAAAGAAATTGAGCTGCTTGCCTCCGCAACTGCAGAAGGGATTCGGACGATCGCCAGTGCCATTAACGAGCCTGGTGGAATGGAAGCGGTGAACCTTCGGGTTGCCGAGCAGTACGTCACCCAGTTCGGTAACCTCGCAAAAGAGACCAACACCCTGATTTTGCCGCAGGAAGTGGGGAACATTGGCGGCTTTGTGGCCACCGTAACGTCCGCCATGCAAGCGGTGAGCAGCGGAGATAATAAGGGCTCCGAAGTTTAAGTCACTCATCATATGAGGTCCTCAGTTTCGAAATACTGAGAGCCTCATAGGCTGCTACACGAGGTAGCGCACGTTTGTGATGTGAAACGATTGTCAAGCTGCCCGCTTGAGGGTTAATTCCACTTTATTTGTGCGCGTCTGCTTATTTATGCAAGCCCAAGCCCTTCGCCTATCTGCCAGCGAGACCCAGGTGGTAGGTTCTAACTAGCGCCATAGCGGCGCAGCCACTGAGTCGCCGACCCTATGCCAAAAGCTTATTTTTATGCTGGCTTAACGCTCCTTATGTGGGCAACCGTGGCGACGGCGTTCAAGCTGACGCTCCACGTGGCAACCGTCTTACAAACCCTTTGGGTATCGACGCTCGTCTCGAGCTTCACGCTATTAGTGATTTGTGCCGCGAGGGGGGAGGTTGGCGCCTTATATCCGGCATTCAGGAGAACGCCTGGACTTACCTTGCTCGCAGCGCTATTAAATCCGGTGGCCTACTATTTGGTTCTATTTGAGGCGTACGATCGCCTGCCAGCGCAGCTCGCTCAGCCAATTAATATCACTTGGACCATTGTGCTCGCGCTCATGGCCGGGCTCATTTTGAAACAACCCGTCAGGTGGGTCGATTACGCCGCGGCTGGCATCGGCTTTATTGGCGTACTGATCATTGTTAGCCAAGGGCAATGGAACTTCATCGATTCGGCGGATTGGTGGGGTGTCTTTTTGGCGGTTGGCTCAACAGTGATTTGGGCAGGGTACTGGACCTTGAACGTCATGGACGACCGGCCGCCACTTGTTGGTATGACGCTTAATTTCTTACTGGCAACGCCGGTGATTGGCGTGTTGTGGTGGCTGAATGATGGCGCTTGGCCGCCAATCACGGGCTTTGCTGGGGGCATTTACATTGGCCTTTTTGAGATGTCGCTAGCGTTTTATTGCTGGTCGCTCGCCCTCAAAGCCACCGATAACACAGCGAAGGTCAGTAACCTGATTTTTCTGTCGCCCTTTATTTCTTTGCAGCTTATCGGTTGGATTTTAGGTGAGTCGATTCATTTCACGACCTACGCTGGCTTGATTGTCATCCTTGCCGCGATCATCTGGCAGCAGCGCTGGCACGCGAAGCAACAGGAGACCTGAGGGCCAACCCTTGAAAAGTCTACTTGCGGGCCTTATGTAGAGGAAGTCAGCAGGAGCATGCACCATGTCGGATGAGAGCGAATTTATACCTCGGGATTTTGAAGAAGAGGGGTCAGCGAATGCCAAAGCGCTGGTGCACCCTGATTCGATCATGCCGGACACGCTGCAGATCATTCCGCTCAAAGACCGGCCTTACTTCCCAGTCCTCATCCAACCCCTTGTCGTCAACCAAGAACCATGGGGGCCGGGTCTTAAAATTGTCTCTGAGAGTCCTCACCAATTGGTTGGGCTCTGTTTTGCCCCCGATTTAGGTGAGGGGGAAAACGCCAAGCTCGATCGCATCAATGGGGTGGGTTGCGTTGCAAAGGTGCACAAGATGCAAGCCGCAGACGGGAAGATCCAGTTCATCGCCCAAGGGCTCAAACGGTTTCGAATTGAGTCATGGGTCAGGAAGTCGCCGCCCCTCGTCGCTCGGGTTCAATACCTCGATCCAATCGAAGAGGAAGATGAGAATCAGATTCGCGCCTACGGCCGGTCTATGATCAATATCATCAAGGAGCTTGCATCGCTCAACCCTTTATATTCTGAAGAGCTGAAGCACTACCTCAACTATTTCACTCCAAACGAACCATCGCCGCTGACGGACTTCGCGGCAGCGATCACAAGCGCCGATCCGGTGGAACTACAAGGGATCCTCGAGACCGTGCCCATCCTTGATCGTATGCAGCGCGTACTGCTGTTGATGAGTCATGAACTTGAGCTCGCAAGGCTTCAGGCCAAGATCACGCAGCAAGTCCAAGATCAAGTGGATGACCAGCAGCGAGAATTTTTTCTTCGTCAGCAGTTAAAGGCCATCCAGCAAGAGCTCGGTATTGCAAAAGACGACCGCGAAAGTGATGCGGACAAGTTCCGGGAGCGTCTTGAAGGACTCACTGTGCCGGAGGCGGCGAACGAGGTGATTCAGGACGAGCTAGATAAGCTTCAAATATTGGAGCCAAGTTCCGCCGAATACGGGGTCACCAGGAATTATCTCGATTGGATAACGAGCGTGCCTTGGGGCAAAACTTCAGCCGATCAGCTGGACCTTAAGGCCGCTCGAGCTATTCTCGATGCGGACCACGACAGTCTTGATGATGTGAAAGATCGAATCATCGAGTTTTTGGGAGTGGGTGCCTATCGCGGTGAGATCGCGGGTTCAATTTTGCTGTTAGTGGGCCCTCCTGGGGTCGGCAAGACCAGTATCGGGAAGAGCATTGCGCGAGCGCTCGGTCGTGAGTTCTATCGCTTTAGTCTTGGCGGTATGCGCGATGAGGCGGAGATCAAAGGGCACCGGCGCACTTACGTTGGCGCGATGCCAGGCAAACTCATCCAAGCGCTAAAAGATGTCAAAGTCCAAAATCCTGTCATCATGCTGGATGAAATCGATAAAATTGGTGCGTCTTTTCAGGGCGACCCGGCCTCTGCGCTCCTTGAGGTTCTGGATCCTGAGCAAAACGAAGCGTTTCTTGATCATTACCTTGATGTGCGGGTGGATCTATCGAAGGTGCTCTTTGTGTGTACCGCAAATCAGCTCGATACCATTCCTGCCCCACTCCTTGATCGAATGGAGACCATCCGCCTAGCAGGTTATCTGACGGAAGAGAAAGTCGCCATCGCAAAGCACCACCTATGGCCAAAACAGCTGGCGAAGGCGGGGCTTAAAAAAGGGCAGGTAAGGCTCAGCGACTCGGTGCTTCGGAAGATCATCGAGGGTTATGCCCGTGAAGCCGGCGTTCGAATCCTTGATCAGCTGTTGGGCCGAATCGTGCGCAAGGCTGTGGTGCAGTTCTTAGAGAAGGATCTCTCTAAGATCACCATTAGCATTGAATTTATTCACGAGTGGCTGGGCGCGCCAATTTTCAAGAAACAAATGCCGCAGCAAGGTATAGGAGTCGTAAATGGTCTCGCCTGGACGGCGCTTGGCGGAACTACGCTCAGTATCGAAGCGACCTCGGTGCCCGGGCAAGGCCGCGGATTCAAGCAAACAGGGCAACTCGGTAGCGTGATGCAGGAATCCGCGCAAATCGCTTATAGCTACGTGGCCGGTGCGGCCGATGTGCTCAAACTTGACCCAGATTTTTTCGAGAACGCTTTTGTTCATCTTCACGTTCCGGAGGGTGCGACGCCCAAGGATGGCCCAAGTGCCGGGATTACTATGGCAACGGCGCTGGTATCTCTCGCGGGACAGCGGAAGCTCAAGAAAAATATCGCCATGACGGGGGAACTCACCCTGACGGGGCGTGTGCTACCGGTTGGCGGGATTCGCGAAAAGGTGATCGCTGCGAAGCGGGCGGGGATCAAAACGATCCTGCTGCCTGAGGATAATCGTCGCGACTTCGACGAGATGCCAGACTACCTGAAGCCGGGTATCACAGTGCATTTCGTTGATACTTTCGACGCGGTTGCAGCGCTAGTTTTCTGAAGGGTTTAGTGCGTCAGAGTAGGCCTTATCTGCTCGAGCCTCGCATAATGTGTGCCTTGACCAAAACCCACCGCTGTTATTGGGCACGTCATTCTATAGTTTTGGGTCCGTCGCCTGGTGGCTTCCAGGTACGCCAGGATCCATATCTAAATTTTGATCGTCGTCCTGCCGTTGCTCAGTCATTCACCATGTCGTAACGGGAGTCTAGAGCACTCCGTCCCGAGACATCTGCCTTGCTGCCGTTTTTCCGAGTTCTATCACAAAGCGGTCTTCTCGAGGCGCATGCTCGACCTACGGTCGACAGAATCGCTGGATCATCGCATGATGGCTGTGGAACAGGAGTGACTAGCTATGCTTAATGAAAAGTTAGAAGCGGTGTTGGGCGAAAAGGGACTCGTGCTAGGTGACGCGTTAACGGAGCGGCTTATCCCTCACGGGCACCCAGGCGTGCTCTTACGTCCACAGTCGACCGAAGAAGTGGCTGCTGCGTTGAGGCTCTGCAACGACGCCGGTCAGCCCGTGGTGCCATACGGTGGGCTTACGGGACTCGTTGAGGCAACAACGGCTGACGAGAGTGAAGTTGCCATCTCGCTTGAAAGGATGAATGCGATCGAGGAAATCGATATCGCGAGCCGAACCATGACGGTGCAGGCGGGTGTGCCACTGCAAGTCGTTCAGGAGGCCGCTGAAGCAGAGGGACTACTCTTTCCGCTCGACATCGGCGCGCGCGGATCAGCAACCATCGGCGGCAATGTCGCTACCAACGCTGGCGGCAACCGCGTGATTCGCTTCGGCATGATGCGGGATCAAATTCTCGGTATGGAAGTCGTGCTCGCAGATGGCACCGTCTTGTCATCGATGAACAAAATCATCAAGAACAACACAGGCTACGACTTGAAGCAGCTGTTTATCGGCTCTGAAGGTACTTTGGGTATTGTCACGCGATTGGTCTTGAAACTTCGGCCAGCGCCTACGAGTCAGAACATGGCGTTCCTAGCGGCGTCCACTTTTGATCAAGTTACGACCCTCCTTAATCGACTTGATGCGGGACTGGGCGGTTCGCTCAGTGCCTTTGAAGTCATGTGGTCTGACTACTATGAGCTTGTGACAAAGCCGCCAGCGGCAGGCCAGCCGCCCGTCGCTCATGGGTATGGGTTTTACATTCTGGTTGAGGCGTTAGGTGGCGATGAAGATGCAGATAGTGAGCGGTTTTTGGCAGTGTTATCGGAGGCGATGGAGGAGGGGATCGTCGCGGATGGCGCCATCGCGCAGAGTCAAGGTGAGCGAGACACTATGTGGGCCATTCGAGACGATGTCGGTCAAGTCGCCCAATTTAGGCCCGTCTTTGCGTTCGATATCAGCGTGCCGCTCAATCACATGAATAGCTACGTAGAGGAAATGAAGGGGGCTTTGACCGAGAAGTGGCCCAGTAATCAGTGCATGGTTTTCGGTCATCTAGGTGATGGCAATCTACATGTTGTCGTCGGCGTGGGAGACAAGGGTGCGAAGCAAGCGGTAGAGGCGGTGGTCTACGAGGGGCTTAAATCTCGGGGAGGCTCGATCAGTGCGGAGCACGGCGTTGGTGTGCAAAAGAAAGCTTATCTTTCGATGACGCGCACGGCCGATGAAATCGAAATTATGCAGCGCATTAAAGCGAGTCTCGATCCCAACGGCATTTTGAACCCTGGGAAAATTTTCGGAGCGGCCTAACGCCCCTTTGATTCGTCTGCTCGCTTACGAGTCAGGTCTCTTCGAACAGCGTCAGTTGCTGATCCTTCAAAGGGTCAGGGTCCCTAAGGCTTACACCAACACCAATGAGTCGGACTGACTTTCCATCGCCGCGAGCCCATGCGTCCACCATGAGTTGTTGGGCAAGCCCAGGATCGACGCGCTCTGTTTTGCGCTCCATGGTAGTTTGAGTGAAGTCGCTGAACTTTAGCTTGACTTGGAGGCTTCTAATTCCCCGTTCTTTGTATGGTTCGTACCGAGCAGCGACTTCTTCGGTGATTTTTGCGAGCAGCTCGAGCCCCTCCTTTGGCTTTGTGTAGTCCACGGTCAGAGTGCGCTCTGCGCTCACTGATTTGCGCACCCACTCGGTAACAACCCCTCGCTCATCTATCCCAAGCGCCCGCTGGTAAAGGGCTCTGCCAAACTTGCCAAATCGTTTAACGAGAAGAGGTTCCCCAAAATCACGCACGTCCTGACAGGTTTTAAGGCCGAGCTTGGCAAGTTTTTGTGCACTAACTTTGCCAACGCCAGGGATTTTTCTTAAAGGCAGGGCGGCTGTGAACTGGTCTACCTCGCTTGGGGTTATCACGAATTGACCATCCGGTTTGTTTTCGTCGCTGCAGATTTTTGCAAGGAACTTGACCGGAGCAATGCCCGCCGAAGCCGTGAGCTGCAACTCAGTCCTAATGGCTGAGCGAATGTCTTCAGCAATCAAGGTTGCGCTGCCGTGGCATTGCTCGCAATCCGTGACATCAAGATAAGCCTCATCCAGACTGAGGGGCTCTATGACATCGGTATAGCGCCGAAAAATCGCTCGAATTTGCTTGGAAACGTCTCGGTAGTAGCTCATGCGAAGCGGTACGATCATTAGGTCTGGACATCGCCTGACGGCCTGAGACATCGCCATGGCCGAGTGAATGCCAAAGGCTCTCGCCTCATAGTTGCACGTGGCCACAACGCCCCGTTTGTCGGGTTGACCTCCAACCGCTAACGGGCGGCCGACGAGCGTCGGATCGTCGCGCATTTCAACGGCGGCATAGAAGCAATCCATGTCAATATGGATGATTTTCTTCATCGATTCGGAGACTGTTTGCTCGGCGCTGGCATACATACAGTATAAGGTGCCAAGAGCAGTCCGTGGAGCGAGTATCACGTCCGCCCTGAGTTTGCTTGTTGATATACTTGCCACCTTGCGAGGAGCACTATGAATATCGAAGAGGCGAGAACGCAATTCATCCCGGCCGTGGAAGAAATTTTGGATGATTGCAGGCTGTCGGATGATTTAGTCGATAAAGATCGATTTCAGATCATGATGGCCACCATCTGGGGTAATGCGGTGCTAGACCCTGCACGCTCAGGTATTGAGGAATCCGACTTGCCCGTCCTCCACGACTTTTTCAACGAGGAACTCAACCGCGTGCTGGGTGGCAGCGCCACATTAACCGACGTTTTCGAATTCCTGGTGAGCAAACCGGGTCGCGATGCAATGACCCGCGTGTCCGTCACTCAGCGCCACAAAGAATTTATTATCTACTTTGCGCGGCTGATCCTCATGCGTGATATCAAGCTCGAGGGATAGCAGCGGATCCTATCACCTACCGATTGGAGTTCAGCTCCTATTTTTGAGCAAGGAACAAGATATCCGTGCCTTTGATAAACGACTTAGATGTTTATCAGTCAGAATTGAGTTGTAGCAATTAATGCGCCGGTTCGAGATTTTTGCGCGTCATCATATGATTCACGACCACGGACCCCATCAAGTCTCCGTTGACATTGACTGCGGTTCGAAAAGTATCGAGGGGCCGTTCGATGACCAGCAAAATCGCGATGGCTTCCAATGGAATTCCCGCCGCCAGCAACACAATCTGCATGCCTGACATAGAGGCTGTCGGCATCCCTGGGGCGCCAATAGAAGAAATCATCGCCATCAAGAAAATAGTAATAACCATCAAAGTTGATAATTCGATGCCATATAAGTAAGCCAGGAAAATTGCTGCTACCGCTTCGAAAAGCGCAGTACCGTCCATATTCATGGTGGCGCCGAGCGGCAACACAAAACTGCTAACGCTCTTATCAACGACTAGTTTTTCTTCTGCTGTCTTAATGGAAACGGGGAGCGTTGCTGAACTCGATGAGGTCGAGAAGGCAACCAGGAGTGGCTGGGTTGCGCGTTTCAGGAGAGCGAGCGGCGACTGCCCGGTCACGATGCCAGCAAGGATGGGCAAGATGATGATCCCGTGGAGTAGAGTAATGATCGTCACGGTGACACCAAACTGTAGCAACTGAGTTAGGAACGTGCCGCCTAACTCGCCACTTACCCCGACTTTCAGCGTGAAGTCAAAAATGATCGCAAAGATGCCAATCGGCAGTAACGCAATCACCCAACTTAGAATTTTCATGATCAGCGTATTGATGTCTTTGACCAGCTGAAAGAGCGGGCTGCTCGTAGGCAGACAGACCACCATGGCGAGTCCAAAGAGTACCGCGCTGGTCACAATACCCACGATATTGAGGTTCGCTAGTGATGAGATAGGGTTAGCGAATGCCATCATGGCCAGCTTTTGCAAAATGGCGATAATTGAGTCACTTCCTGGATCAATCATGCGCTCCGGAGCAAAGGTGAGGGTGCTCTCAAGGGTCGGTGGATGAGCCGTCCAAGGATGAACGAAGAAGACCACAAATAGTCCGATGGAGATGGCGATGAGCGTCGTGACCAGGTAGTAACCAACAGTGTATCCTCCTAGCCGCTTCAAGGAGGCCGCTTCGCTAATGTTGCTGATTCCTGCGATCAGGGAGAAAAAAATCATTGGCGCGATTAGCATCCTCAGGGCCGCGAGGAAAGTGGTCTTAATAAGCGCGATGATGTCGTAGATCGTGTTGCCTGATGTTGTCCAGCTTGGGTCTCCAAATAGAAGTGCCAGTGCAACCGCCAATACGGCAGCCGCGAGCATTTGAACGGTGAGATTATTTGTCATGGACTCCTCCTGCGCAGCCAAATGGTAACAAAGCTTTGAAAGCTCTTGGAGGGACAGGGAGGTCTCCTGTAAATATCCCTCTGCGGTCGCTGGGCCAGTTGTAATTGAGCTCGCCAAAATGAAAGCAAAGTAAAGCTACTTGTCGTGCAGTCTATTACTGCTACCGATATGGCGTTGCGTCTGACATAACTGCGTGCTTCACTCTCGTAACAATGAGAGAGAGTAAGCATTGACAGACCACGTCCAAATCAAAGCGCTTATAAATCACCTGCCGTTTGCCGTTCAGTGGCTCAATATTGACCGAGAGCGTATTCATATGAACGACGCTTTTGATGTATTGCTGACGCTCGATGCCACGCTTGGTGAGCAGCTTGTGCATTACTCGGAAAATTCTTCTGAGCCACTCTACGTGCTCATTGGAGAGCAGAGGCTGGAGGCATGGGCTTGGGAGCTAGGTGATGAGGGTGTGTTGATAGGCCTAATGCCGGCCGAACCTATCTCTTCCGAGCGGGACGCCGCTAAAGAACATAAACGCTTGCTGCTAGCGCTACAAAACATTGTTTCGACAACAAAGGGTTATGCTGAGCTCATTGCGGTGATGCTCGAGGAAAATTTGATTGTTGCTGGTGATCGCTTGGAGGCGATTCGTCGCTACGAGCAATACGTCTCTGACCATCTGCAAGATATGGAGGCATTGGTCGAGTCGGCGCTTGATCGGAAACCGATGGCGCAGTTGCTCGATCAGGGGAATCCTCAATTGGCGTTAGTGCACTTCGAGCTGCCCGTTCAAGGCGAGGTGGTCGCGGAACTTCTTCGAGCGCAGGGAATGGTGGTGACTCAGACAGCTTCTATCGAGGCAGCGAAGCAAATCTTACGAGAGCAAGGAGCGGCGATTGATCTACTTGTTGTTGATCGCTTTTTCGATGAGGTGTCTCCTTGGCTAGAGGAAGACGACGAGCGCCAACTTATATTGTTCGGCAGACAAACTTTTGAGCACCGTCGAGCTCGCTGCTTGAGGGGACCTAAACTCGATATTAATCACATTCTAAGAAGTGTCATTGAGCTGAATGAGCGCTCAGTGAGCTAAGCGCACCTAGTATCCGCGAGGTTGTGTGTGCTTCGTGCTAGTTTTATTTGAGGGTAGCGGAGAAAAACCATGGCCATTGAATCATTCGAGGGGCGGCAACGCGGAATTCTGGGAGCGATTGAGCGGGTCGGAAATCGTTTGCCAGATCCAGTCTTTCTCTTCGGTTACCTGATAATCGGCCTCGTCGCTATTTCAGTCATTTCTGCGTGGCTTGGCGTCTCGGCAGCCCATCCTGTGCTGCGCGATGAGTCGGGTGCGCCCGCGCTAGTATTCGCTGCCAGCCTACTTGCGCCAGAGAACGTGGCGCGGCTCTGGGTGGACATGCCGAAAACCTTTACGCACTTTCATCCGCTTGGGTACGTGCTCGTTGTTATGCTTGGCGCTGGGGTAGCTGAGCGTAGTGGTTTCTTTGCTGCAGGGATTAGGGCGGCTGTACGCCGGGCTCCCAAGGGACTGCTTACCCCCGTTGTCGCCACCGTTGCCATGCTCTCCAATCATGCGGCTGATGCTGGTTATGTGATTTTGATCCCTGTTGCGGCCATTGTGTACGTGTCAGCGGGCCGTCATCCGCTCGCGGGCATCGCCTGTGCATTCGCCGGTGTCTCCGGAGGGTTTTCAGCCAACATCACTCCTGGCGGACTCGATGCGTTGCTCTTTGGCATTACCGAAGCTGCGGTTGAAAGTTCCGGTCTCGGCGGTGGCTGGAGCGTCAATATCGCAGGTAATTGGTGGTTCATTGCAGCGCTGATGGTTTGTTATATCCCTATCGTGTGGTTCGTGACGGACCGAATCATTGAACCGCGGCTTGGGCCGTGGCAGCCGGACGCCGAGAGGGCATTAGAGCAGGAAGGCGATGCCGATGGCCTGAGTGAAGCACAAGTTCGTGGATTAAAACGTGCTGGCCTAGCAGCGTTGGTGGTTGTCGGGCTGTGGCTGTGGATGGTCTTTGGTCCAGGGACGCCGCTCCTGATCGACGGCGAAGAGGGCAGAGGGCTCGAGTGGTACCAGCAAGCAGCGCCTTTCTTCGGGTCACTCGTGGCCGCATTTATGGTGCTGTTTCTAGCCACCGGCTGGGCTTA
>CAJXDD010000001.1:0-54555 GCA_913052075.1 uncultured Gammaproteobacteria bacterium | reverse complement strand
CGTCTGCATCAGGGCCTGATGCGCCTGGCCCAGCTGGCGCAACGCCAGGGTGTACACGTGCCGATTGTTCCCATCGGAATCGGCTACGGCGGTGCCCCGCCCCGGCCCTTCGGCCGTGCGGCCCTCTGCTTCGGTGCACCGATGACCGTGCCGGACGCCGGTGACCGCGCCGCCGGCGTGCGATTCAATCAGTGCCTCGCCGATTGCATGCATGCGGCTGAACAAGCGGCCCGTGAGGCAGTGGGCAGGCCTCTTGAATCCTTTTAAAGTCCGCGTCTTCAAACTTCTTAGCCCCATGGGTTGTCGTTCCCTGCTCACCGCTGCAGCGCTGATGGCGAGCCTGGGCCTGTCTGCAACCCCAGTCGTGGCTCAGGGAGCAGCCTCGAGCGATCGGGTTCTGGCCAGCAGCAGCAATGGTTTCAACCCCTCGGCCGTGCGCTCGATGATCGCTCGCGGTGATGCTGCAGCGGCATCCGGAAATCTGGAGACTGCCCGCAGGGAATACGACGCTGCCCGCAAGGCCGCCAAATCCATCGTGGCCGATGACTTGTACGATGAGTTGATTGGTGCAGTGGCTGCAGCTCGATCAGAGGCGCCGTTTGAAATGACGCCAAGCGCGGTTGGGCGGCGCGCGATTGTGACGATCTGTTTGGATTACTTGCTCGCCTCTAGTCATGACAACGCAGTCTCACTCGCGGAGGACATTTACCGATCAGCAGACAACATGACTCTGTGGGCAGGCGCCCTCCGCTCAGTCGTTGGTTGCGAGCTGCCGTCAGCGAAAGCGGCGCGTGATTGGATGCTTGCTGATTTCTATACTAAGGGAGAGAAAGATGCCTTGGTGATGGATCTTTGGTTCTCGATTCAAGCGGCTGGCGCGGGCTCAGATGCAGTCGATATGGTAAAGGCGTTAATGTCGCACGCCGATTACACCTTAGAGGTGCCCAACCGAATGAGAAGTGTGCTGGGCGGGTTTGCGGGTCAGAACATGGCGGGATTCCATGAGGCTTCCGGCGATGGGTATGCGCTGCTAGCAGATACCGTGATCAAGTTGGATCAATTTAACCCGCAGATGGCGGCGCGTATGCTCGGCCCACTAACAAGATGGCGAAAGTTTGATTCGAGTCGTCAAGCATTGATGCGTGGGGCGCTAGAGCGCATTCAAAGCCAGGATTCGCTCTCAACTGACGTGTTTGAGGTGGTCAACAAGAGCCTTGACGCGCCATCCACTGAAGCGTGATGTGGCGGCTATTTGTTTACCGGTCGGCTTCTCGCTTGGCCTCTCATGGCTAGGAGTGGCTAGGAGATTTGGCGAATAGCGATGAGCTGTCACTGACCGTAGCTCACCTCGGAGAGACCTTCAACGCGTCTGATGCGGCCCGCGGCGCGATTATGATTGCGGATTTAAGTGGGCAACGAGTGAGCTCGCAGGCGCTGCGCGTCTAATGGCCTTCGCATCCACTTCGAGCACTGCAGCGAGTAGCGCATCACCTTGCCATGCCGAGGCCTCGCCGCCGCCATAGAGAGACTGTTCAAGGTGTTGGATGGGCGTTGCGAGCATTGGATAACGTTCAATCAATCCTGAGAGCGAGCTGGCATCTTCGAATCGAGATTGTTGCCAACTGCGGAGCTGGGCAAAGGCGCGCCTAGGATCGCCCGACCGGCAGGCTCGCTTCAATGTGCCGAGCTCAAAGGAAGCTGCGGGCGCATCACTAACCGGAGCGGGTATGGATGGTTCCCGTTTAATGGCGTAATAAAAGAGCCATCCCAACCCGAGAATGAGGCTGATACCCTGCCAAATGCGGAGCTCTAGGAGCAGGCCTGGATGATCGTAGGTTTCAGTTGGGTTTGGTGAGGCGGGCGCCGTCGCAAAAGGATCGGAAGTCAATTGCGCGGGCAGTACTTGAATGGTCCGCTCGGGTAAGACTACAACCTCCTCACGGTCAAGTACCGTGTTCCACCAAGGGATGCGGATCTCCTCCAGGATGAGTTCGCCTGGCTCGGTCGGCACGATTCCAGCCGTAATGGAGGACTCCGCGCTGAGGCCTCGCGCATCCGAAAATTCCTCAGTCACAGGTTGATCGAGATAGACGCGGGCGCCTGGCGGTTCAAGGAGCGTAATGTCGGGTATGAGCGCGCCTGAGATACCACCGCCTTTCAGTTCGATTACCCGATTGATGGGGTCACCCACTTTAGGTAGCCCATCGGGCAAGTTGATGACCTGCTCTCCCGAGAAGGCCTGGGCTGGCAGCCACGACCGCCCGGTAAAGCTAGCGGGTTGGGGCTTAACAGTAATGGAGTGCCCTTTGGAGACGGCGCTGACTCTCTCTCGGCTTGAAAAAATGCCGCCCCGGCCGCGAGTTCCGATGAATGTCTCAGGCGCTAAAACAAGCTCACCACTTTGTTGCGGAAACAGTGCGTACTGTTTTTCGAGCACGTAGTAGCGCTTGTTGTTGAAGATGGTCTCGAATCGCTTCTCATCTACCAGGATTTCGACAATGGTATCGACGGGCGCCGGCGGCGCTGGAAAATCGCCCGAAATAGAATCTGCGTAGTAGAGCCTGACGGTGTAGATCAGTTGGCCTTGCACATAAACCGCAGGCTCACTTACTAGCGTCTCGAAAAATAAAATTTGCTGCATTCGATCTTTAGCGGCTTGGGACCGAGCAACAACGGAAATAGGAATGGGGCTCGTTTGCTCGGTTCCCACGGTAAGGGATGGGATGCTGAGTCTGCCCATGGTCTTGGGACGAAGCGTGAACACGTGGTCGACGTAAGAGCGACGGGATTGCTGGCCATTGATGATAGAGATCGAGCTGTTTTGCTGGGACTGCTGGCCAACGATCTCAAAGTTACGTTCTAGCGGTGAGGGGTCGGGCTCGCTGGTATTGTCGCCCGTGACTCGCAAGGTAAGGGTCAGCAAGTCAAATTCCGTGATCTGGTTTCGATCGACTGTTGCGGTGACTGCCCCTTGCGCGATTACGGCCGAGGTTGTCAGTCCCAAAAATAAAATGACGGTGAGGATAAGTCGCATAGGGTTACCAGTTTCTCTCAAAATCTTTGCGGGTGATGTCGCCTCGTCGAACCCGATCTTCGAATTGTTGTTGGAACTTTCGGCGAAGCAGTCCGCCAGGGTCATCAGGTACGCGCTTCAGCCATTGTTCCATGGCCTGTTGCTGTTCAGGATCGAGCGCTTCCTCTGCGGTCTCAGCTTCACCGGCCTCAGATTCGCTCTCGGGCTCGCCCTCGGGTTCAGCCTGGTCGGTCGGATCGCTTGGGTTTTCTTCTTCTGTGTTATCAGATTGCTCTGATTCATTTCCCGAGTCGGACTCCGATGCGTCTTCTGGCGCTGACTGCTCACCCTCTGTTTCACTTTGATCGCCCGAGTCTTGCTGCTGATCAGAAGGGTCTCCATCTCCTTCCTCGTTCTGTTGATCCTGCTGCTGCTCGTTTTGCTGCATTTGCTCAAGCAGTGCTTTGTTGAAGGCGGCATCCTCGAAAGATGGGTCTTCAGCTAGTACCTGGGAATAGGCATCAATAGCGGCTTCTGTTTCTCCCATCCGGGCCAGCGCGTTGCCCAGGTTGTATCGATCATCGAGTGTGGCGCTCTCTGAATATTGCTCTGCGGCAGCGGCAAAGTCTCCCGCTCGGTAATGCGCTGTTCCTTTCCATTCATTGGCTTGAAACAACTCTGCGGCGCGTTTGGGTTCCCCTGCGTTAAACGCTGCTGCGCCTTGTTGGTCTTTGGTCTGCCAGAGATCGTCCCACCAAGATGCGCTGGCTGGCGGGGTCTGAACAAGTAGCAGTGGTACAAGGCCCCACAACCATCCCCGCCTAAACCCCATGGCAGCAAGGGGCACGATGAGCAGAAGCAAATAAGCACCAAATTCGCGCCATAGATCAAATTCTCGATCGAGGGATCGAAACACATCGTCGAGCTCGAGATTCGCCGGAATTAATCGGTCAAGATCCTCTGGCCCGAGTGTTAAGGCGCTGATTAACGCGTTTGAATCGCTCGCGAACGCGCTCAGCGCTTCAATGTCGACGCCAGGCAGGACTAGATTGCCTGCATCATCTTTTAAGAAGCTCGACTGGCCATTTGTTTGAATGGAAATAGGTGCCCCTTCACTGGTTCCGATAACGAGCAGCGATAGGCTGAATGCTCCGCCCAGCGATTGAGCCGCCGCGCGCGCTTCAGACGCATCCCTGATTTCGTCAGTCATCACAAGCACGCGACCTGAGGAGACATTGGCTTGCTCGAAAAGCTGCCGTGCAAGGGTGAGTGCTGGTGCGAGTCGGCTGCCTGGAGCAGGCATGATGTCGGGCTTTAAGGCAGGGAGCAGTGTTCTGATGGTTTCCGTGTCGTCTGTTAGCGGCGTGACGGCGTGCGCATCACCTGCGAAAGTGATGAGTCCCGTCATTCCTTCTGTGCGTCTCGCTAGCAGATCCTCCAATTTTCGCTTCGCTACAGTGAGTCGATTAGGCGCAGCGTCGGTGGCGTACATGCTCCAAGTCAGATCGAGAATGACGACCAAGGCGTCCTCGCGCACCACGATAGGTTGTGGCGCTTTTTCCCAGGTGGGCCCGGCGAGCGCGATCACCGTGAGCAGCCAGACCGCGGTCAAAAGGGGGAGAGGGCGAAGTCGGCTGCGCTGGCCACGACTGACGAGTAAAGGCTCTGCAAGATCATTATCAAGCACGTCGCGCCAGGCGCTTGCTCGTGCAACGAGTCGGTGCAAGAGCCAGATGAGAATAGGTAGCGCCAGCAGTCCAACCAGCCAGATAGGGCGCAAAAAGTGAAATTCGCTCAGTACGTCAGGCATTTCGCACCTCGCGTGGTCGACCAAGCAGCGTGTTACGGAATCGTAGTCGCCGGATGCCTGCCGTCATCACTAGCGCGATGGTCCAAGTTAGCGTGAGTGCCAGCGCCGCGCCCAAGGGCCAAAAATACAACGACTTTTCAGGGCGGAAGACGTCCGCATCCAGTTCAATGGGTTCCAGCTCGTCGAGGGCGCCGTAAATTGACGCGAGCTCTGCGGTGGACCGCGCGCGTTGATAAATCCCGCCGGTTAGCGAAGCGATTTCCTCTAGTGTCTCCTCGTCGAGTTCGGCAGAAGGATTTACCGTTCGGTTAAATAGTAACCCTGAAACCTGCATCTCATCAGCACCAAAGCCGATGGTGTAAATTCGGATGCCTTCTTTTGCGGCGAGCTTCGCCGCTTGCAGTGGGCTCACTTCGCCCACGTTATTGACACCATCGGTGAGTAGGATCAGCACTCGGTGTTCCGCGGGCCGATCAAGCAGTCGCTTGACTGCAAGGCCAATCGCATCACCTATGGCCGTTTTGCCCCCAGCAATACCGATTGGCGTCTCGGTAAGCAGTGCGCGAACGGTAGATCGGTCAAACGTCAGGGGTGCCTGTAGATAGGCCTGAGTGCCGAATAAGATCAAGCCAAGTCGGTCCCCTTTGCGAAGTTCGACAAAATCGCCAACGACGGTTTTCACTGCATCGAGCCTTGGTACCTCGTTGCCACCAAGCCGCATGTCTTCGGTACCCATCGATCCAGAGATATCTACGGCGAGCAGAAGATCCCGGCCGTTGCTGGGAAGTGAAATGGGTTCATCCACCCATCTCGGCTGCATTCCGGCGATGACGAGGCACACCCAGATGAGCATTGCGAGCACTCGTTTGAACCAGATAAAGCGTGCTGAGCGGCGTCGAGCGCTCATTTGCTGAAGATCCTGAAATCGAGGCAAACGAAGCGCTAACTCCTCTGATTGAACGGGCGGGGCAAGGATCGCAAGTAGTGGCAAACCCACAAGCCAACCAAACCAAGGCCAAGCAAACTCAAGCATGCTCGCCTCCAGAGGCTGCGTTGGGGCGCTGATGCTTACGAATCCACCGCCGAGCTTCATCCAGCAGCCGTGCGACATCGCTCTGGTTGTCGGGCGGGTTTTCGCGAAAACTGGCTTCGATGAGGAGTTGGCTTGAGGCAATCGAAAAGTGTGCCTCGCTCGCTTTTGACTCGAGAAACAGGATCCATGCGTCCCCGGATAAGGACGCAACCTCCGCACGACGGAATACAGAGAGCGCGGTGCGTTTGAGTAGTGTGGCGATGCGAATTGCGGCCGCGCGAGAATCTGATCCAGCGGTGATCTCCCGCTCAATGTCATCGCATTCTCGTAGCGCGGCTCGCCGGTAAGCATTTTGCTGCCAGCGGCGCCACAGTATCACGCCGGCGAGAACCAGCGCCGCAATTAGAAAAGCTGCGACGAGATACCAGCCAATAGCAGGTGGCCAAAGGCCAATCGCATCCGGAGTATGAATGTCCTTTAGTTGATCAAGCGGATTGGCGGTAGCGGGCATCTGCATGATTCAATCAGCCTAGCTAGACACGCGATGGTCATGGAATCGCAGCGTAAACGGCGTCTCATGGCAGGGGTGGGCAAGATATGCACCGCCCGACCGGATAAAGCAAGATTCGACTCGCCGTGATTCGAGTGCGAATGCGTCGGAGTAATCGGCTCGATGTTGATTGTCTGACGTATCGACTTTGATGAACGTCTCACCGTCAGTCATCGAGTATTGGCCTGGCTTGGGAAGATTGCGCTCCAATTCGTCGAACACATGGACGCCATAGACCAAGTTGAAACGTCCCAGTTGTGCGAGATACGTTTCAGCTTCTTCGGTCAATGATCGAAAATCGCTGATGATGAAGACCAAGCTGCCATGACGTGACACGCGATAGGCAGCGAGTAGGGCGTCTGCGAGCAGAGAAGGGTCCGCCTCCTGTTCTCTCGCTAATTGGTGGTTGTAGCCCACCGTTCGGTTGGCAAGGTGTAGAACGGACGTGCGACTTCGTCTGGGTCGAACCTCCTCATGGCCTTTTCCGTTGAATACGATGCCGCCCACTCGATCACCCTCAGCAAGGGCTGACCAGGCAATCGACAGTCCTAATCTGGCCGCCGCAACGG
This sequence comes from uncultured Gammaproteobacteria bacterium, assembly GCA_913052075.1. Lineage (GTDB taxonomy): Bacteria > Pseudomonadota > Gammaproteobacteria > Pseudomonadales > Azotimanducaceae > UBA9926. The sequence goes on along the minus strand of CAJXDD010000001.1, from coordinate 47,580 downwards.
ATTTAAACCGTACCTTGGAGCCGAAAAATAAGGATGCGCCTTGATCGATGAGGACTAGTACGGGCCGCTCTTTCTCCTCCTGAAACAGCTTCGTATGAGGTTGATTGGTTCGAGCAGTGACCCGCCAGTCGATACTTCTAACATCGTCACCTGGCTGATACAGCCTAACCTCTGAGAAATCGACGCCTCGGCCCTGAATCTTCGACCGTAACTGGCCGGAGATCGGATGGGTTGCCCGGATATTGCGCGGTAACGGCATTCTCGAAGCCTCAAAGCGAAGCCCGATTAAGTCGGTGAGCGTTGCACGAATGCCACGGCCGCTCGTTTGGGTTGATGATTGAAGGTCCGGCATCTTACGACTAAATGGTTGCTACCCGTTCGATCAATCTGCTTACCGCCTGATTGGTTGAGACGCCCTGAGCTTCGGCTTCAAAACTCAAGATCAAACGGTGTCTTAACACATCATGGGCAACGGCTTGGACATCGTCAGGGCTGACGAAGTCCTTTCCAGCAAGGAAAGCATGCCCACGTGCCGCGAGATCGAGGGCAATCGTCCCTCGCGGTGACGCGCCGAAACTAATCCAGGATGCGAGTTCATCATCGATATCAGAGGGCTGGCGGCTCATAACAACCAGATCGACCATGTACTGCTCGATAACCGGTTCCATGTGCAGTTTTAGCATCGCTGATCTCGCCTCAAAAAGCGTAGATTGACTGATATGACGCGAAAGCTCCGGTGACCCGGTCGATTTCTCTCGCTGCTCATTGCGAACCAGTTGAAGAATCTGGTGCTCAGCGTCGGCATCGGGGTAGTCGACCACAACGTGGAGTAGAAAACGGTCCAACTGCGCTTCAGGCAGTGGGTAAGTCCCTTCCTGTTCAATCGGGTTTTGAGTGGCCATGACCAGAAATAGCTCAGGTAGCGCCCGAGTCTCGTTGCCTACGCTGATTTGCCGCTCAGCCATGGCCTCAAGCAGTGCGCTTTGGACTTTCGCAGGCGCGCGATTGATCTCGTCCGCGAGCACTAAATTGCTGAAAATTGGGCCCGCTTGGAATTGAAACTCGCCGGATTGCGCTCGATAGATGTCGGTTCCGGTTATGTCAGAAGGCAGCAGGTCAGGGGTGAATTGAATCCGCTGGAATTCGCCCTCAATGCCATCAGCCAACGTTTTAATCGCTTTGGTTTTGGCAAGTCCCGGTGCACCTTCAACGAGGAGGTGGCCGTCAGCCAGTAGCGCGATTAATAGTCGGTCAACGAGGTGATGCTGACCGATGATGCGATCGCGGAGGTAGTCCCTCAGAGACTGAATATCGGTTAGTTCGTCGGTCATATCGTGTTCCTAGTCATCGGTTTGCCTGCACCGCTAATCTCGGTTGGTTCAACTCACTCTTTGGATCAGATGATTGTGATCATCTGGGTAGTGGCGGTGGCTGGGGGGTCGTGTCAGTCTCGCGCGCTAGTGTTCAGTGTTTACCTGCAAAGGTTGAATGCCATTTGAACTGATTTCAGTTTAGTCAACTCCGAATGCGCTCGAAGGCTGAGACGATGGAGTCGCCTTGATTACGCTATACACGCGATCCGATCCTATGTGGGTTTACTCTCATTTCCTGTTATCTACCATTCACACCTTACGTGTTCACGCTGTCATGTTCGTGAACGCGGCGAATTGTATCGCCTTATCGGCATGCCGCCCTAGGTTTTCTTGCCACTTACTCGCTGTCTGACAACCATATTTTAACAATAGTTCCTAGCTACTGGGCCCGGAAACGGGCTTGGCACCGTGGCGTCGTCATTTGGTTTTGGGATTAGAGGGTGCTGTAGTAAGGACTGTAAGATGATGATTGATTGCGAATATCTTCAAGGTTGCCGTGGGGACTTCAAGCGCCTCAAAGGTTAGACCGCGCTAGTCATCGTCAAGCGATGTACCGTTTGATGGTCGCCTCCAATCAAAGTCGTCATGCTTGGCAATGCTCAGTCTTGGAAAGGCCTAAATTACCTGTTTAACCCACGCTTCGCTCGAAGAGCGCGTCAAAGCCGTAACCCTACTAAGGTGTTTTCCACGAAACCTGATTTTCAGGGACGAGGTGTTATTGTGTAACTAGATGTTCGAGGAAGGTTCTCCGGGTGATTGATGATTCGTTAAACGGATAATCCGTGCATGGATTTGGTGGGTGGCCCTTCGTCGCAAAGGACATTGGCATGCTTGTCGGCAGGCAGATAGACTAGGCGGGTCAAGCGGTGGATGGATACATGAGATCAAACATCTAGTCTGTACCTGTCGCTCGCACAAACTGATTCATGATTAGGACAACGCTATGAAATTTGCGAAAAATGTTTTGCCTTTGCTGGGACTGTTATTGAGCCAAAATGCGTTGGCAGATGATGGCTTAAGCGGTGCGAATACAGCCTGGATTCTAACCTCAACCGCGCTTGTACTGATGATGACCATCCCAGGACTCTCACTTTTTTACGGAGGACTGGTTCGGGTCAAAAACATTCTGTCCGTACTGATGCAATGTTTTGCGATCACCTGCATGGTGTCGCTGCTGTGGGTGATCATCGGTTATTCCTTGGCTTTCTCCGAGGGCGGTCCACTGCTTGGGGGATTTGATCAGATCCTACTTGCCGGAGTCACTGAAGGTTCGATGTCAGGTGATATCCCAGAGTCCGTTTTCGTGATGTTTCAAATGACGTTCGCGATTATTACGCCAGCACTCATCGTGGGCGGTTTCGCGGAGCGAATGCGGTTTTCGTCGATGTTGACCTTCTCAGCGCTGTGGCTTTTGGTGGTTTACGCGCCGATTACCCATTGGGTATGGGGCGGCGGTTGGCTCGGGGAGATGGGCCTGCTCGATTTCGCCGGCGGGACAGTGGTGCACATTACAGCAGGTGTGGCGGCGCTAGTGGCAGCGATCGTCATGGGTCCAAGACAGGGCTTTCCATCACAACCCATGCCGCCACACAACATGACCATGACAATCACTGGCGCAGGCTTACTGTGGGTCGGTTGGTTTGGGTTTAACGCTGGCAGTGCGCTCGCGGCCAATGGCGATGCTGGAATGGCGATGCTGGTCACGCACATCTCAGCTTCTGCCGGAGCTCTGACTTGGGTGGTCTGCGAATGGAGCAAGTTCGGTCGGCCGAGTGCCCTCGGCGCGGTGACCGGAATGGTCGCTGGCCTCGGCACCATCACGCCGGCTTCTGGATTTGTAGGACCTGGTGGTGCTTTAGTAATTGGTATCTCCGCTGGGTTTGTTTGTTACAACGCGACGGTATTCTTAAAGCAAAAGCTAAAAATTGATGATTCACTCGATGTATTTCCCGTCCACGGTATTGGAGGGTTGCTAGGCACGCTGCTCGCGGCTGTCTTTGCCAGCGACGCATTGGGCGTTTTCTCAGGTCAAGGTCTAGGCGGTGTAAGCATAGGCGAGCAGCTCTATGTGCAGGTTGTTGGCGTCTTAGCTACTGGCCTTTATGCAGCGATCGCTAGCTTCGTGCTCCTAAAGCTGGTTGACGTTCTTCTAGGGTTGAGAGTGTCAAGCGACGAAGAGACAGAAGGTCTTGATCTCACCCAACACAACGAGCGCGGTTATGACCTTTAGTCGAAGCTAGGCCGATTAGTCCATAGGCGGCCGCCTTAAGGCGGCGTCAATTAGGCGCCGCAGCAAGCTCGTAAACGGCACACCAGCGCCCAATGCGCCTTCGGGATAAAGACTCGTGGGCGTCATACCAGGCATCGTGTTGACTTCGAGCACGACAAAGGAATCCTCTGAGACAATAAAGTCGGTCCGAGATAGATCACGGCAGCCCAGCGCTTGATGAGCTTTGATCGCTGCGCTTTGCAATTGCGCTGTTTGGGTGTCGCTAATTGGCGCCGGCATGAGGTGGGTTGACGCGCCCTCTGTGTATCGATGATTGAAGTCGTACCAAGACGCCTCAGGTGTTTGAATTTCGATAACGGGAAATGCCATGCAAGTCCCGTTCGTATCGAGCACGCCGACGGTCATCTCTCTTCCCTCTATCCACTGCTCGATGAGTAATGTATCGCCGTAAACTAGAGCGTCTTGGACGGCCGAGGACAGTGCCCCCGCCGTGCTGATTCGAGTAACGCCAAGGGCGCTTCCTTGGTGGGTTGGCTTAATGACCAAGCGCTCTCCAAGGGATTGAACGATCTGGTCGAGTTTGCTCGATAGATTGGTTTCATCTACCCGGCGATGGATCGAGTAAAAAGCGGCAATGGGTAAGCCCACTGCTTCAAACACGCCTTTTGACGCGAGTTTGTCCATCGCGAGTGCGCTGGCGCCCACCCCGGACCCCACGTACGGCAGACGCATTAATTCGAGCATTCCTTGGAGGGTTCCATCCTCGCCTGGCGGGCCATGAAGGATTGGTAGTACAACGTCGGGATTGATCGTCAAGAGCGCTTGCCCTACGTTTTCATCTAGCTCCAGATCATGTAATTCGAGGTCGACTTCGGTAGTCAGCGCAGCTTTAACCGCGTCTGCGCTAACGCGGGAGACGCTACGCTCTGCCGAAGGCCCGCCACTCAGCATAGCGACCCGCGTCGTGGAGTCACTCGTATTCATGGTAGGCCCGCGCCTGGAAAGGAAACGTCAACTGAGACAATACTGGCTCTCGGGTTTTCAGCACAAACTGACGGGACACCGCTGGGAGCAGTCAGAATGTAGAGCGTTCGACCTTCTGATCCGCCAAGCATGCACGCGTACGGCGGATCAATCGGTCTGAACTCATCGGTGATTTGCCCGCCCTCTTGGACCCTGAAGCAAGTTCCGGTGGCTGGGGAAGCGACCCAGATACCACCATCTAAATCGAGGCAAATTCCGTCAGGCGAAGATCCGGGGATCTTGGCCCACAATCGCTGGTTGCTGAGTGAGCCGTCTGCTTCAATGGAGAAAGCCGTCAGCTGAGCGCCGAAGGATTCAGCCACGACCAGCATTTTTTGGTCGGGCGTTATAACCATGCCATTTGGAAAGCGTAGACCATTGGCAACCTCTCTCGGGCTGCCTTCTCCGTCGATCAGAATTAAGTTTGTGGGCGTGGGTGGCTCACCCGAATGCAAATCGAATCCAAAGTTACCGACGTAGGCGCGGCCAAGTTGATCCACCACCATGTCGTTACACAAGGACGACGTTAGGTGCGAACAATCTGCCCACGTGCGCACTGTATCACCATCAAACACCAGGATTTGCTGATCGTCCATGGAGACGACGAGCATGCGACCATCAGGCAGCCAGCCGAGGCCTGATGGGTGCTGAGGGACGTCGATAATCTTCGTTGCTACGCCCATATGATTAAAGCGAAGTACTCGCTGACCGTGCATATCGGCGCACCAGAGCGATCCATCGTGCCACCTTGGTCCCTCGGCGAAATGAAGCTGGTTGGTGAAGAGAGTGAGCGACATGCAAACCACTACGATCAAATGAGTAAAAGGATGTTAAAGGAAGCAGCGGGAAAAACGCAGCACAAATGCTGGAAATTAACCCGACAAATGCTGCGTTTCTAAGTATCTGCTAACGTCTTCGGCGCTAAAGGGCCAGAAGAGCTGATCGCCTGTGATGGGGTTTTCAAGCACGGGGATTAAGACGCCAAATCGATCAATCAGTTGGTCATCTGTAGCGATATCGACCACATGGATTTGTGTTCCCGGAACGCGCACGTCTTGAGTCAGCAAATGAAAAGCTAACTCGCATAAATGACATCCCTCAGTGCTATATAAAGTAAGCATTAGTTGAGGCCGAAAAAACGATTGGCGTTTGTGTAGGTTCGGTCGGCAAGTGCCTCCGCCGGGATGTCTAAAACGCTACTCATAAATCGGCACACCTCGACTAAATGTTTGGGTTCACACCGACGACTTTTCGGTTTCGGTTTGAGACTTCGGGGTAGCAAATAAGGCGCGTCTGTTTCAATGAGTAAGCGGTCATCCGGGATGAGGCCTAGGAGTGGTAGGAGGTGTTGGCCTCGTCGCTCGTCGCATACCCACCCGGTGATGCCGATGTAACAGTCAAGGTCAACGTAAGCCCTCAATGCCTGTTCATTCCCTGTGAAACAGTGGACGACCACTTTGCTGAACCGATCCTTTGCTCGAGTCAGAATCGGGTAGAAGTCATCAAAGGCATCTCGCTCGTGTAAAAAAAGTGGTTTATCACTTTCGGCAGCAAGTTCCAGCTGAGCTTCGAAAGCGGATCGCTGAACATCTCGGGGCGTGAAGTCACGGAAGTAATCGAGTCCCATCTCGCCCCAGGCCCGAACGCTCGCATCCTTTGCCAGCACCGAAAGTTGATCGATCGTGGACTGGCCGACGGCCTCGGCATGATGAGGGTGCACACCACAGGTTGACCACACGCCATTTCTTCGCGCGGCCAATGTTGCCGCACGCTTGGTGCTCGCAATATCGGAACCAGTAATCATGATTCGCGCAACGCCCGCATCCGCGGCGTCGTCGATCACCTCGTCCAAATCCGCCTCAAAGGATTCATGGGCCAGGTTCGCACCTATGTCAAAAAGATGACTCAAAAGGATGTCCTAAGTCGTTGGGTAATAGATTGCCCGCTAAAGAGTTATTCGCTGGATAGCGATTCGATTGAAGCCTAAACTATTTCTGCTCTTCGGGTCAGAGATTGATTAACTGGAGGCGGAGACAGGCAGTTCAGGCTGGCGACGCAACTCATCCAGCATCGATTGTTCTGCTATTGGGTCAAACGCTCCAAAGTCGATATCGTACAGAAACTCGATGGGTTCGTTGAAGCGTTTTCCGTAAATGTAGGCATACATTAAGATCGTTTGGATATAGACCCTTGTTTCAGCAAAGGGAATGGACTCTATCCAGGCGTCCAGGGGTAGGCGGCGCTTTGTCCATTGTTGTACTCGGCGCGGGCCCGCGTTATAGGCTGCTAAGCTCAAAATACGGTTCTGTTGATGATCGTTCATGAGGTCGCTGAAGTAAGCAGAGCCCAGCGCGATATTGTAGTTTGGATCATCGATGACGAGTGGCGAGGGTAGGGATAGCCGTTCTCCTGCTAGCTGATAAACGTACTCTGCGGTTTTTGGCATGACCTGCATTAGCCCAGCAGCGCCGACTTGTGATCGGGCCTCGGGCCAGAAACCACTCTCACGGCGGGCGATCGCGAAAAGCAAAGACTCAGGTAGGCTTTCGCGTCTTGCCGCCTGTGCGAGTTGGTATCGGAAATGAACCGGGAAACGAATACTTAAATCATCCCAATACTGCGCCTGAGCGATTGTCGCGATGGCAATATCAGGCCATTGCCAGTCGCTTGCGAGTTGGGCGGCGACCAGTAACTCAGTCGTGCTAAAGCCGCGTGTTAATGTGAACCACTCTCTCCTCGCTTCGGTGATTTGTTCCAGTGCCAGTAGCTCCTCAATGCGTTGTGAAGCAGGGGCTGCGCGAAGATTAAGAACGCTGCTTTGCTCCCGCGCGAGTGGCCTGTCATTAAGTTTTGGTTCGCTGTCCAGCAAGTAAGCCGCGAGGTACCCGTAGTATTCGCGTTCTGTTGCCAGGTCTTGAAGTACCTGACGAGCGGTGACCGGTGTCGCGTTGTTCGCGTACCCCTCCAGGGTCAATTTTGCTTGCCAGTACCGCCAAACCGGTCTAGTCGCTAGGGGTTGAGGAAGTTCTGCAATAAAGGTAGCTGCCGCAAGCCAGTCCTTCTCTCGCAGCGATCTGCGAATGCTCATCTCGTGGAGCTCGGCATTAGCTTTGACGCGCGTCGGTACCTCTTCTAGCAGAGACCAATCATGCTCATCAATGATCACGGTTCGCGCAAGCTCGTACTGTAACTGCTCAAGGTCCGTCGCCGTAACGGTGAGACCAGCTTGATAGTTTGCCAGGACAGTAGCGCCTTTTTCGGGATTCGACCGAATCAATCGTTTGATTACCTCAACCCCTAATACGCGCGCTTCGGGATGCGTGAGATCTAATAAGGACGCCTTCGCGAGTCGGCTCGGAGTCCGAATGAGGCGCATGAACAGACTCGCGCGCGTCTCTTGCTCGGCGTCCATAAAGCGTTTCAGGTAGTTAGCAAGTCGGCGTTCTCCCGCGAGCACTGCGAGTTCAAACCGTCTCCATGTCAGTTGGGCGGTGAGGCCGCCCCGTTTGCGCCAATTGGCAAACGCGCTGTCACAGGAGCTGTGCTGTGAGCGATCTGTTAACCAGAGTGCTTCTGTGGCCGTCATGGCGGAAGCCGTGTCGCCGGTTTGCCAAAGGGCTCTGGCTCTGAAACATTGCATTTCGCTGTCTCCCTCATTGGGGAGATGAAATTTCAAGAATGAATCCTGATCTTTCTGCTTCATTCGAAATCTAGCGAACTGCCGCCTCAGAAATGGTGTGATCGGCAGCTCTCTGTAGTTTTCGATGAAATTCAGCACGGCCTGGTCACTGGACCTCGGTCTCGCGATTAACATTTCATACTCAAGATAGGGCGTCAGCGGGTAGGATCCAAGTGAATCAATCGCCGCTTTGACGGCGGATGCCTTGCCCGAACGGGCCTCTTGGAGCGCTGTGAGATAGGTTTCTCTCTCAGCAGCCCGAACCCGCAGCGCGCGTAAGTGGTCTCGTGAAACGTCAGTGAAGTGCGTCCGGTTGGCGTTTAATTCAGTGCTCGCCGTAGCTCTGGCGACTGAAAGCTCTCCGCAGCACACGAAGAGCGCCAAGGCAGCCGCGATCAATCGGCTGGAGCAATCGGGCAAGTGTTCAAGTAGAACGAGTTTCTTTGCGGTTGACACTAATCCGGTCTTCGATTCGGGTTGGTAATCGACACGGTAGGCTTTCAAGTATGGGACGGAGGGTGCAGCGCGGGGTGGAGGACGCCGGCTGAATGACGAAACTTGGCGCCCCTTCATGCGGTCAGGATGCGGTCCCTACCCGGACTGCAAGCACGTCACATGGCGAGCCATGCAGCACGCCTGTGGATGTTGAGCCCAGCAGCAGCGCGAGCCCATGGCGTCCGTGGCTACCTACGACAATTAAGTCTGCTTCAATTTGTTCTGCGAGCAGATGGATCTCTGTTTCAGGTCTTCCAAATACCAGATGGCAGCGATCAGGTGGAACATCAAGCGACGCCGCGAGTCGCGCGAGCTGGATTTTGGCTGTGTCGTGGAGTTGGTCTTGAACTGTTGTTAGGTCCATGGGCACGTCTCCGCCATAAGCGAGGCTGAGAGGTTCTATGACATGTGTGCAACTTAAGGTAGCGCCAAATGCAGTGGTCAATGCGGCAGCCTTTTCGGAGACTTGAGTTGACTCCTCGGTAAGATCTACGGCGAGCAGTATGTGCTTGAATGCTTTGGACATGAGACCCCCTCATTGAGAACGAACGGTCAACATAAACATTACTGTGCAGCGAACTCTTGAACAATAGGTCCGACACATATCATGATATTTTAGAGTTGAGTAAGGAATGCTCGGAGTAGCCGATGACTTATTGGATTGTTGCATTGATCGTACTCTTTATCTTGGCTCCGATGGTTCGGCTTTGGCCGAGCGCGAGAGATAGGCAGGCGATGGAAGGACGCAGGGTCGCCATGAAGCGCGGAGTAGGCGTCGAGCTCACTAAGATTCTCGATCCGGTCCCTATCCAAGATAAGTATAAGACGCCCAGTGGAATGCCGATCGAACCAAAATTAAGCGTGGTTGCATTTCGCGCGCGACACGGTCAGCTAGTAGATGAGAAGAATAGACCCCGTGATTGGTTTGCGGAGCGCGTGGGCGAGTCTCCTAACCCACTTGCGAAGAAAACAGGGGTTAAACGAGCGGATTGGATGGTTTGGTTTGAGGAACAATTGATGCCGGAGTCAAAGGCCGAGGAAAGGCTAGCAGATGAGGTGCTCTCCGTTGTTGTGGCTGCTCCGAAATCGGTGGTTGCGATGGATTGGCAAAATCGAGCGCTCTCGGCCTACTGGGTAGAAAACGGTCGGTCCGACGAGGTCGAGACAATCTGTGACCAGCTTGAGTCCTTGCTCGAGGCGCATGCTTAACAGACAGACCGCAAAGCATTTGTCTTTGGTCAGCTGATACCCGCTGTATCTGCGTTAATACATCTCTAAAGGCGGTTGCCAGTGTGGATACAGCACTCGGGTATCGCTTAGAGGCCCAACCAAGCGTTGTCCATTTGCTCGTCACCGCGCTTATGACAAAGACTTTCATGTTTAGTGTTTCTTTTTTTTTGCCGTCAATAGCGCCGCGAAGAAAGAGCACTGAGCTCGGTTGCGGAGTGCTGAAACCCAACCCCCGTTGAGCGCTTTAATTGCTCGACTAATTTCCTTTCGGGTCCTCTGCTTGTGTCAACTCTGCTGAGCTGACGGTGCCAAAAGCCAGCCTCACTCCTAGCTTGTGATTCGACTCAGCCATGATCGAGTAACGGAAGGATAAAAGAGCGGAAAAGAGCAAAGTCACTCCATAGCTTGAGAGAGATCTAGCCTCTAATCACGATTCTTTGAGGGTTTGGGGATGGCGATCCATTAACAGGGTTCACATCGTCTAATGCATGGTCTGAATGATCAGAAATCGATCCAATCTAGCGTCCAAGGGTTGTCATCAGGATGTGAGATGCGTTAGAAATGCCCCCCCAGTGGAACCACAAATCGTGAAGTTGGACCAGTGCGCGTCGTAAGACGAAGCAACAAAGTCATTTTGAAAGAGGAAATAAAGGCAGGATCAGAGCAGTGTTTTTGAGCTGACACGGTGCGGTGACGGGGCAGAGAGCCGCTGTGGTGTGCTAGGTGACCAAGTAACATCGGAGAATGAGTTGTCACTCACCGAGAGGATTCAGTTCAAGTAATGGGCTTGTCAGACACTAAATTATTGATCAGGCGAAATCGTACTAGTCAGAAGCATTCAGTACATCCAACAGCATAAGCGGTGAACGGTGCACGGTATTGATCGTAAGAGGAGAAGCGGAGAGGTAGAGCGTTCGTTGGTCAGCCAAGGGTACTTATGACGGCGGTAATTCTGGAAACAGGCCAGAGAAGGTAGGTAACAAGGAAACGCACATAGTGTCAGCGCTTGCTCCAGTCGAAACACAGCTATTCGTCTATGGGACTTTGGCGCCAGGGCGCGCGAACGAACATCAGCTTGCTAGCCTTCAGGGAACCTGGGAGAAGGCATGGGTTAAAGGCCATCTTTTTGAGGAAGGCTGGGGCATTGCGCATGGTTTCCCTGGAATCAGACTAGATATTGATGCTCCTGAGGTGACTGGCTGGCTGTTTCGATCCAGAGACTTACCGAGTCATTGGGAGCGATTAGATCGCTTTGAAGGTCCAGGTTATCGACGGGTTGAAGTGAAAACGAGTGTTGTTAGCGGAGAAGTGGCCGCTTATATCTATGAGCTTCAGGCCCGCGGGTCGAGCCAGTAGCAAGCGGAGAACGGAGTATTGACTGCCAACGGTTTTTTTTGAAGCAGCCGGTAAAAATAAGAAATACTGGGATGGGCGTAGCTGAACTAGCCTAACCAGACAGAGCAGTCCGAACAGCCAGAGCACGCTAAGCAGAAGGGCAGTGGTCCGCCGAATGGTGAGGAAGCATTGAAGGCCTGCCTCCCCATTGCGGGAGTGGGGTTAAAAAATTCGCTAGCAGAGATGCTAGCTTGGATGGGATAGATAGATTCGATGAGTAAATCGTTAGTCATAGTTGAATCGCCAGCAAAGGCCAAAACGATAAACAAATATCTGGGCAAGGACTTTGTTGTGAAGTCCAGCGTTGGTCACATACGAGACCTACCGGTGAGCGGTGGTGGCACCGCCGTTGATCCAAAAAAACGAGCAGCAGAGGCCGCCGCGACGCGCAAACTCCCCCCAGCGAAAAAGGCTGCGCATAAGAAGAAGAAAGCCAAAGAACAACTTGTTAGGCGCATGGGAGTTGATCCAGAAAAAGGCTGGAAGGCGAACTACCAAATCCTTCCTGGCAAAGAAAAAGTGGTGGCCGAGCTCAAGAAGCTGGCCAAAAATGCCCCCGAAATTTATCTCGCAACGGACATGGACCGAGAGGGAGAGGCCATCGCCTGGCACCTGCAACAGGCGATTGGAGGAGACGAGTCTCGATATCGGCGTGTCGTGTTTAACGAAATCACTGAGCGAGCGATTCAGGAAGCTTTCAAAGAGCCTGGTGAAGTGGATATGGCTCGAGTGGAGGCGCAGCAGGCGAGACGTTTTCTGGATCGAGTCGTTGGCTATATGGTGAGCCCACTGCTATGGGCCAAGATCGCTCGTGGTCTCTCTGCAGGACGGGTACAGTCAGTCGCCGTGAAACTATGTGTCGAGCGAGAGCGGGAAATACGAGCCTTTATCCCTGAGGAATATTGGGAAGTGTTTGCTGACCTCTCTGGTCAAGGCCAGAGGGCAGAATTTCAGGTGGCACGACAAGAGGGCAAAGTGTTCAGACCAACGAGTAGCGAGGCAACAGACATCGTGCTCAGTGCCTTGAAAGGTGCCTCATTTGTAGTATCAGCGCGCGAGGATAAACCTACCGAGTCAAAACCCAATCCGCCGTTTATTACCTCAACGCTGCAGCAAGCAGCAAGCACTCGTATGAGCTTTGGGGTCAAGAAAACCATGGCGTTAGCGCAACGGCTTTACGAGGCAGGGTTGATTACTTATATGCGAACCGACTCTACTAATTTGAGTCAGGACGCAATTAGCATGGCCCGTGATTTTATTGGGCAATCATATGGAGATGCATATCTTCCTGACGCGCCTCGACTCTATGCCAGTAAGGAGGCGGCGCAAGAGGCCCATGAGGCCATTCGCCCAACTGATGTTCGCGTAGGGGCGACGCAATTGAGTGGTCAGGAAGCTGATGCGGTGCGCCTTTACGAATTGATATGGCGTCAATTTGTTGCGTGTCAGATGACCAATGCGAAGTACACCAGCACGTCGATTACGGTCAGTGTGCTGGATTATGAGCTTAGGACGCGAGGTCGGATTCTCCGATTTGATGGGTTTACGCGCGTTCAGCCGCCGGCGGGGCAGTCCTCTGATGACCCCGTTCTTCCCGACTTCAAAGTTAATGACAACCTCCGGCTTGAGCAGCTGACGCCCAAGCAGCATTTTACGAAGCCGCCAGCTCGATATGGCGAGGCCTCACTAGTGCGTGAACTTGAAAAGAAGGAAATTGGGCGGCCGTCTACCTTTGCGGCCATTATTTCCACCATTCAGGACAGAGGGTATGTCAGCCTGAAAAATAGGCGTTTTTACGCGGAAAAAATTGGCGAGCTAGTGACCGATCGGCTAAACGAGTGCTTCCCCAATTTATTGGATTACGGTTTCACCGCTTCGCTCGAGCAGGAGCTTGATCAGATTTCAAATGGAGAGGTTGCGTGGCTCAAGACGCTCAACGATTTTTATGGAGATTTTTCAGCTCGGCTAGATCAAGCGGCAGATGAAGAAAACGGCATGCGTGCTAACCGGCCTTCGCTCATTGAGCGCGCTTGCCCGACTTGTGAGCGACCGATGAACGTACGAACGGGAAGCACTGGCGTGTTTCTCGGTTGTTCGGGTTACGACTTGCCTCCAAAGGAGAGGTGTAAACAAACGGTTAACTTAATTCCCGGCGATGAGGTCGTGAGTGCGAATGCCGACGACGAGGCCGAATCCAGGATTTTGATGAAGAAGAGGCGCTGCTCCGAATGCAATTCCGCAATGACAGAGTATTTGCTCGATGAGCATACAAAGCTCCATCTCTGTGGCAATAATCCCGATTGCGCAGCGTTTGCGTTTGAGGATGGCGCATTCAAAATTAAAGGCTATGAGGGGCCGACTCTCGCGTGTGACAAATGTGGATCCGAAATGCAGTTGAAAACGGGCCGCTTCGGTAAATACTTTGGGTGCACGGGCAAGGTTGATGAAGAACCTTGTAAAAACACTAGAAAGTTGCTTCGTAATGGCGAGGCCGCGCCACCGAAAATGGATCCTGTGCCCATGCCAGAGCTTCAATGCGAGAAGGTCGAAGACACGTATTTGTTGCGAGATGGTGCGGCCGGCTTGTTTCTCGCTGCGAGTCAGTTCCCGAGAAATCGAGAGACAAGAGCGCCTTATATTGATGAGTTAATTCCTCATCAAAATGAGATCGACCCAAAGTATCAGTTTCTGATGAAGGCGCCGGCGAGTGATCCTGATGGCCGGCGATCGCTGGTCAAGTTTTCTAGGATTGAGAAGCAGCACTACGTTGCGTCAGAAATTGAGCGCGGCAAAGCCTCTGGTTGGCGAGCCGACTATGACGAATCTGCGGGACAGTGGGTGGAAAAGGTGACGACAAAGTCGCAAGCCACTCCAAAACGGAAGCGAAACACATCAAAGCGAAAGCAGTCAGCCTAAGGTTGCCATCAAAGTTAGGCCCTTCAATTCGAAACTGGCGCTTCAAAGACTCCGCCAAGTCCTCACGAATTTAGTGTCGGATGACTCCTACGGCGATGCCCTCTATGGCGAACTCGACCTGTCTCAAATCAACCTCTATTGGCTCAAAGTCTTTGTTTTCCGCTTCCAGCACGATCTCATGGGGAGCTCCTCCTTTGCGGAAGCGCTTTACTGTGACCTCGTCATCAATACGGGCCACAACGATGTCGCCCTGATTGACTGATTGCGTGCTGTGCACGGCCAGTAGGTCACCGTCAAAAATACCAACTTCGATCATCGAATCTCCACGGACAATCAGCATGAAGTCTGCATTGGGAGTAAAAAATGTCGCTGGAATCTCACAATGATCCTCGATGTGCTCTTGCGCCAGAATGGGATTGCCAGCCGCAACCCGTCCAACAATGGGAAGTCCACGTGATTCAGGAAGTTTGATGCCCCTGGAGGTGCCTGGGATCATCTCTATGGCTCCTTTTCTCGCCAGCGCTTTTAAGTGTTCCTCAGCTGCATTGGCACTCTTGAAGCCAAGCTTCCGAGCAATGTCCGCTCGAGTTGGTGGATAACCGGTTTCCTCGATATGCTGTTTGATGAGCTCAAGTACTTCGGATTGCCGAGGCGTCAGCTTGATCATGGGCTTGTCTCTATTTAATCTGTTTATTTGTACATACTGTTATTGTATACAGTATATTTCGAATGGCAACCCCTTGAATTCTAGTTAGAAATTGATTTTTGCCAGTGGATCAATGTAGTCTCTTTCAGCCTTAGACATCGTGGAGGTAAGCGGTGGCCTCTTTTTCTCCGCAATACTTGATCAAAGTTGCGACCCTATTGGTTCTTTTTAGCCTGTCCCAAGAGGTGGCTGCTCAATCTCAGAAGATGATGTGGGTGCTAGCAAGCTTTGCCAGTGCGGATCTTGCTGCTAAGGAAGCGGATCGCGTTTACGAAATGACTGGTCAAACTACCGCAGTACAAGTTGCTCGAGTTGGTCAAGCTATCAGGCACAGGGTGTTGATCGTGCCAGCTACCGATTCTGGTAGTGAGGCCCGCCTGACCTCGTTGCTCAGGAGTATCAGTTACGAACAGACTTGGCGAGTTTGGCTAGGTGAAGCTGAAGCAAATAGCGTCAGCTGGTATGGAATTCAACCCGCGGATTTCCCAGACCAACTAAACACGTTCATCAGTGAGCAAAGCTCACATTCAGATGAAACGCCGTTAATTGCAAACCTTGACGACCTATTAGAGGGCCAGTCAGTGGAGGTGACATCACCTTCTAGCCAGATCGATGACGTGAAGAGCTCTGGTCAAGGTGTAGATCTATTGCTGGCGCCGGATGTTGAGTATCATCCGATTCGACTGCGTGCTCCCCTTTAATCAGGAATTAGAACCTATCTTCTCTGAGACTCCCCTAATTTCGCAACCTCAGGATAACCTGCCGTGCCGTCGATAGATTCCTGGTCCACAGCTCTTTGGCATTGGCTACAGAACCCGCTCGTGCTGCAAGTATTTGTGGTTGTATTTTCGACGGCTCTCGCAAGTTATGTCATGCGTAGGTTTCTATCTGCATTGAGCAAGCGAGCCGAAGCTTCTCCGAACTTGTGGGATGACGCGTTCCTGAGGACGATTTCGAAACCAGCGCAATGGTTAATATGGGTGATAGGGGTCTCGTTTGCTGCCGAGTTGATTGCAGCACACCAAAGTCAATCGCAGCTCGAGATAATTTCTATGGCGCGTTATCTCGCGATGATTTTGTTGGTGACACTGTTCGTAACGCGAATGGCGAAAGAGATCGAGAAAGGCTACATCGCCTTGGGCGGCGACGAGACGACGGTTACAGCTATCGCCAAACTAGCGAGGGTCTCGATTGCTATAACTGCGGTGCTTATGGCTATGCAGACCCTTGGAATCAGTATCTCTGGTGTGCTGGCTTTCGGTGGGATCGGTGGTATCGCCGTAGGTTTTGCGGCAAAAGATCTGCTGGCTAATTTTTTTGGGGGTCTGGTGATATACCTTGATCGGCCCTTTAAGGTCGGCGATTGGATTCGCAGTCCAGACCGCGACATCGAGGGCACAGTCGTAAAAATTGGCTGGCGCTTAACTGAGATCAGGACATTTGATCAGCGCCCCCTGTACGTCCCCAACTCGATGTTTTCGACTATAGCTTTACAGAACCCCTCAAGAATGTTGAACAGGCGTATATTTGAGACTATCGGCATTCGCTATGAGGACATGGGTCAAATGGAGTCTATTGTTGCCTCTGTGAAATCAATGTTGTCCAGTCACCCGGAGATCGCTCAAGACAAAACCATGATTGTGAATTTCAATGCCTTTAATGATTCAAGCGTTGACTTTTTTATCTACACCTTCACGAAAACCACTGAATGGGTCGCATTTCATGAGATTAAACAAGCGGTCCTGTTAGAGATCGCAGCGATCATTGATAGACACGGCGCAGAGATTGCGTATCCAACGCAAACACTCCATATGGCAGATAGCCTTAGCAAAGAGATGGATCATCAAAGCTGAGGACCCAACGCATGCCACAGATGCTTTTTTATCAGAACCCTAAACCCCTATCTCCAGCAGTACACGATGGGCTGCGTATCAAACAAGATCGAAATCGATTTGAGTTTGCAAAAAAAGTTAACTCGGTGCTCTGCGCAGGAGTTGAGTTCGCTGAGCTGGCCTACGAGTATCCCGTCGTCTTCGTCGAGGGTAGCGATAGCTGGGTTCCCATTGCTCTATTCGGGCTGAATGCCACTGAAAATCAGTGGGTGGATCGCGCAGGTGCTTGGCTTGGTCGATACATACCCGCGTTCATTCGTCAGTATCCCTTCGCAATTGGCAGAGGTGAGAGTGAGGTGCCTCTTGTGTGTATTGACGAAGCCAGTAATCTCCTCTCCCCGGATGACGGGCTCGCGTTGTTCGAAGGTGGCCAGCCGACCCAATTCGTCAAGCAGACCGCTGACTTTATGAAAGAATTCCATCAGCAAATGGAGCGCACTAAGGCCTTTGCGCGATCGCTGATGGACCTGGAATTATTGTCTGAGGTAAGGGCAACGGTAGGGGAGATAGGCTCCTCTCCAATAAGCCTAGGTAAAGTCAGAGTGGTAGATGAACACAAATTGTTAGCACTCGATGACTCCAATGCGCTCCAAATCTTCAGGAGAGGAGAACTCGCCTGGATTTATGCTCATTTGCTGTCCCTAGGCCACCTCAAGCAAATGATCGCTGCACGAAAACGAGACTAAGCTAAAAGTGTTTGGCTAGTGGCAAGGGCATTCCTTCTTGCCTAAATAGAGCTCAGCTTGCGATTAGATGATGCTTGTCTGGCGAGCAAGACTATCTTGGGTTTAGTGATTGGCTTTGACGAATTAGCAGTAAAACACCAAGGGCTGGATGGTCGAAATAATGAAGCTCCTCTGACACCAAGCGCCGCTTCTCTCTTAGATTAAATTCAGCTGCAGGGCTATATTCTCGGCCACGGCGTGCTGCTTCATAAAGGGCTGGATACTTCAATCTAAGTCCTGCTTGCTCCTCCGAAGCAGGAGACGTCCTCTCTTTCTTAAATTTTGTAAGTCGTAAGTCAGTTTCCACATGGAGGTAGCGTTGACGCCTAACGGAAAAGGTGCCCTCGAGTTCGAATAGGTTCCCGTATTGCTCGCCACCCTGTATCAGGATGGGCACAGGCGTCTGTCCTATGGGTTGTAGCCAGCTTTGATGAAGCAACAGTTCATATAGACTGCTCCTACGTATAGATCTCGCTGAGCCGTTCAATTGCCTGCTCGCAGAATCGAGAGACTGATAATCGATTGCGGTGGTTGGGAAGAATGCGGCTTCCAGCAAAGCGTCTCTTTGGTCTTTGCGCAATTGCTCTTGCACCTTGTCAGGGTGATAGTCTGCTGCCTCAGTTGGAGGGTTGATTTGGGCGATACGACGTTTGAATAAGTCGGCTCGACTCTCGCTAGCTAAAAGGAAAACAGGGTTCGACGAGACAGGGTTGCCGTCCTGCTTAGTTGCTTTGATTGAGGATAGAGGATCTGCGTCAAGCATTACGGCCTGCGACCACAAAAATGGAACTCTCGACTGACCGCGTTGAGGAGCGATGGAAATCATGTTCTCTGGCCAGTGCCTTGTACTGCTGCTCGTTGGCTCTTCAAGGTGTGTTGGAGTTGGCTCGTCAGTGCGTTTAAAGACAATCACTTCGATCTGATAGTCTGAGCCATAAGCCATCTCAGAGCTGAAAAGCAGAGCCGTTAGCACGATGCACAATAGGCGTGCCGGCCAAGCCACGTGACTTACGGATAGTCTCCTTCGCCTGATCGGACAGGCGTCGCTTACATTAAGCCGCTTCAGCCAACTCATCTAAAAATGACTCCACATATGCAAATCGCTCGGTGCGACCCGCTATCTTATCCAGAATTCCAAGTTGGTGTGCGGAGGCCATCCTGAATCTATCGGGTGAAGTTTGGATAAGCGCGATGATCTTAGTGGCAGGAACCAGGGTGTCGCTCCTAAATTCGATATGGCCTCCATTCTCACCGAAATCGATACGCCTAATACCCAGCGTTTCAGCCGTGATTTTTAGCTCTGTCTGTCGTATGAGGAGCTTTGTAGGCTCAGGGAGTAAGCCAAAGCGGTCGATCAGTTCAACGCTTAGCTCGCGCAACTGATTGTGGGTCGTCGCATTGGCTATGCGCTTATAGATTATTAAACGCATGTGAACATCGGGCAGGTACTCATCGGGTATGAGAGCCGGAGCATGTAAGTTGATTTCAGTGCCACTGCGCAAGTCTATTTCTGGATCAATGAGTTTGCCGCTTCGTAGGCTCGCCACCGCGCGATCGAGCAATTCCATATACAGCCCAAAGCCAATGCTGTGCATATTTCCGGTCTGGGATTCGCCTAGTAGTTCACCAGCACCCCGGATCTCCAGGTCATGCGTGGCCAATACGAATCCGGCGCCTAGATCTTCCGCTTGCTCAATGGCTTCGAGGCGTTTGCCCGCATCCTTTGTCATGAGAGCTGCGTCTGGAGTCATCAAATAGGCGTAGGCTTGATGATGGGAGCGACCAACGCGTCCTCGCAATTGGTGGACCTGCGCGAGCCCCAGTTTATCTGCACGTTCCATAATGATGGTGTTTGCATTGGGAATATCTATGCCTGTCTCAATGATTGTAGTACAGACCAATACATTGGCGCGTTGGTGATAGAAATCAGACATCACCTGCTCGAGCTCTCGCTCGCGCATTTGTCCATGCGCGACCAGGATCTTTGCGGAGGGAAGCAACTCGCCTAGTAGGTCAGCGACCCGGTCGATATCTTTTACCTCATTGTGCAAGTAGTACACTTGCCCACCGCGCAGAAGCTCTCGCTGAATCGCTTCTTTAACTATCTGCAGGTCGTGACGCCTGACGAAAGTTTTGATGGCTAACCGCTTCGCCGGCGGAGTGGCTATGATCGATAAGTCCCGTATACCCGACATCGACATGTTGAGGGTGCGAGGAATCGGAGTCGCTGTCAGTGCAAGGACGTGGACGTTGGCGCGAAAGCGCTTGATCTTATCTTTTTGCCTGACGCCAAAGCGATGCTCTTCATCAATGATAAGGAGGCCAAGATTCTTGAAAGATACTTGATCGCCAATTAGCGCATGCGTTCCTACAATAATATCGATCTTCCCTTTTTCCAGATGCTCGAGCGTCGTCATTTGCTCTTTTTTTGTCTTGAAACGAGAGAGACTTTCGATCGCTATCGGCCATCCAGCAAACCTATCCTGAAAAGACTGGTGGTGCTGTTCAGCCAGGAGAGTTGTGGGCACTAAAATCGCCACTTGCCTTCCTGATTGGACGGCCAGGAATGCTGCTCTCATTGCCACCTCAGTCTTGCCAAACCCAACATCACCACACACCAAGCGGTCCATAGGGCGTTTCCCGCCAAGATCGTTCACTACATCGTGGATCGCCGTTTCTTGGTCCGGAGTTTCCTCAAAAGGGAATGCACGACAAAATTTTTCGAATTCATCTTCCGGGATGGGAATCGGATCACCCGCTTGAGCTTCACGCTTTGCGTAAGTGTCTAGTAACTCGGCAGCGACATCTCGAATCTGTTCGGCTGCCTTTCTTTTGGCCTTCTTCCAAGTGTCCCCGCCAAGCTGATGCCATGGTGCTAATTCGGGATCAGCGCCGGAGTATCGAGAGATGAGGTGGATGTCGCTAACGGGCACATAGAGCGTGGCGTCGCCTTTGTAATGGATATTCAGAAATTCATGGGGGTCACCATCAATTTCAAGGGTGATTAGCCCTTGATATCTGCCAACCCCGTGGTCTATGTGAACTACGGGATCGTTCTCGCTCAACTCGGTAAGACTCCTGACGACTAACTCCGCCGCATGTTCCTTTTCTTTCGCGCGCCGTCGGGCTTGAAGTACTCTCTCGCCAAACAACTGCTGCTCACCTAGAAGGGTGATACTTTCATCCGACAATCGCAGTCCGCGATAGACTTTCGCCACAGCAATCCCAAGTGGCGTGGATGATGTTAGGAACGCTTCCCACGAGTCGATAGGTTCGGCGGGCAACCCGCTTTTTATAAGCGCTGTATCGATTATCTCTCTGCGACCGATCGTTTCCGCGGCAATAAGAACCCGGGCGCCTGAAGCGATGTGGTCTCGCAGTCGAGCGAAGGGCTTCTCGGCTTGGTCATCGACAGACAAGTCAGGAAGTGATCCTGTGCGGATGTTAGCGCCTCGCGCGCGGTTTTCTGGAGCGATATCGATGCGCGGGTGTTGGCTCATGAGCTTGTAAAGCTCAGAGGATCCGAGCAATAGTTCCCCTGGCGAGAGTATCGGTCGTTCAATGTCGTAGCGGAGGCTTTCGTATCGGGCCTCTGCATCTTCATTAATAGAGTCGACCGCGTCGGTGAGCGGCTCATTGATGATCACAGCATCACTAGAGACGTAGTCAAATAAAGTGGCCATTTCTGCAAAAAAGAGTGGCAAGTAATATTCAATCCCGGCGGGGACGCCACCCTGACTCACAGTTTGATAGATAGGACAAGATTTGGGTTGTCCGCCGAATCGCTCGTGCCAAGCATTTTTAAATTGGCGAAGACTGTCTTCGCTCAAACTGAACTCCTTGGCCGGAAGACTTTCCATACTCTGAACTCTGACGACGGACCGCTGGGTGTCGGGATCAAATGTGCGAATGGATTCGATCTCATCGTCAAACCATTCAATCCGGTAGGGTGTGTTATGTCCCATTGGGAAGAGATCAAGTATCGACCCTCGAATCGCGAATTCTCCGTGTTCAGTAACGGTCTCAACAGCGCGATATGCCGAACGCTCCAATTGCTTTCGCAAAGCTAACAGCGGCGCAGACTGCCCTACGTTCAGCTCCAAGTGGTGGCTTGCAACGAAGCTTTTCGGTGGGAGTCGGAATAAGAGAGTGCTAACCGGCACAATCAATATATCGGGAACTTCGCCATCGCCTGCGCCAAGAATCGCGAGTCGTTCAGAGGTGATATCTTGATGCGGGGAAAAAGTGTCGTAGATCAAAGTTTCCCAATCTGGAAATCGAGCTACAGTCAACCGCTCGCCGGCGAAAAAGCGAATCTCCTCAAGACTTTGCTCTGCAGATTGAGAAGATGCGGTGATGAGTAAAATTGGTTGACCTGTCTTCTCCTTAACAGAAAGGGTTGTGAGCGATAAAGCCGCTCCAGATAGGCCATTCCAGCGAGCTACGTCGCCACCATTTAATGGCACATCTGGCAAGACGATAGGCTGATGAAGGTGACTGTTCATGGTTGCTAAGGACGGTTGCTTTTTCGAGGTGAGTACAGGGGTGTTTGGCGCTTCAGCTTTGTTGGGCTGACTGAGACGTTCATTAGACGGCAAACGGGTCATCGCAGTTTAATTCGCGAGTCTACGTGATTTGTTGGTGTCGCGCCCAGGCAAGAAGGGATCTTAGCTTATTGGGGAAGCTTTTTTTGTTGGTCGGTGAGATGAAATAATGTGATCGAGAGAGGGGAACCTTCGCTCACTGCTAGGCGGAGAGACTGTCTCAGTTCTGCTGGCATTATCGAATGTTAGAACTCTGGTCTGGATGATTGCGATTGGCCCCAGTCGATCGCATAATACGGCGTCCTGAGATTTCCAAGAATCGAATTAACAAATCGAAGACACATGACGCTCTTTTTAGAAAGTTTTAGGTCAGGATTGGGCACATAGCGCGCTGGCAAAACGGCCAACACGTCATACACGAGTAGGAGATCAGATCTTTGGTTAAACCGACAATTGACAGAGCATTCGACGATTGGAAAGAGCGGGAAGCTTTAGCTGAAGCAATGATCCCCCTCATAGGGAAGCTGTATCGGCGCAACGTTGTTTTGTATATGCATGGGGTGCCCCTCTTCAACGAGTCGGTTGTTGAAATTATGAGAATTCACCGTCGGGTACGCCAAATTGAAAAAAACGAGCTATCCGAATTCGAGACTCACCCTATGATTGCGGTGCTTGCCGAATTGGACTTGGCGCCGGCCCATGTTGATATTGGAAAGCTCGCCAGTGCGTTTATGACGGACCCAGAGGGACAGTCGCTCGTAGATTACGTAAAGGCCGCCTGCATCGACCTTTTGAGCGCTGAGTCGGCCGTTAGTCATCCACCCCGCGATGTGGTGATCTATGGGTTCGGACGAATTGGCCGTCTGGTCATGAGACTGTTAGTTGAAAAAGCGGGAGGTGGCCAAAACCTTGTTCCTCGAGCTGTGGTTTTACGGCCACCTAAAGATCCCCTCAAAGATTTGCATAAACGTGCCAGTCTTATGCGGCGTGATTCAATTCATGGTCCTTTTAAAGGCACAATTCGTGTCGATGCTGAACATCAGGCCATCATTTGTAACGGGAACGCCATTCGCTTTATTTATGCGACGGATCCTGGTGCTATCGACTACACCGTATACGGCATTCAAGATGCACTCATTGTCGATAGTACAGGCGCTTGGCGAGATACTGACGGCCTAGGGCGGCACCTGACCAGTAAGGGAGTGAGCAAGATATTGCTGACGACCTCTGGAAAGGGCGAGATGAAAAACATCGTATCCGGGGTGAACTCGCACACTATCGAGGAGGATGACCAACTGGTCGCTGCAGCATCGTGTACCACTAACGCGATCGTGCCGGTATTGAAGGCGATCAATGATCGATTTGGAATTGTCCACGGTCACATGGAAACAGTGCATGCATACACGGACGATCAGAACCTTCACGATAACACCCACTCAAAAGAGCGAAGAGGTCGTAGCGCCCCACTGAACATGGTGTTAACAGAGTCAAATGCCACGAGTTCAGTTGGGAAATTATTGCCTGAGCTAGCGGGCAAGCTCACTGGCAACTCGATTCGAGTGCCTGTTCCCAACGTTTCCATGGCCATTCTGAATTTAACAGTAGAAGAAGCGACCACTAGGGAAGCGGTCTGTGACTTTTTGCGAGATTGTTCGCTCAATTCCGCCATGCAGCGGCAGATAGATTACACCGAGTCCAGCGAGGTGGTTTCGTCTGATTTCGTCGGCAATCGGCACGCATGTATTATCGACGGTCATGCAACCATTGTGAACGGCCAACAAATGGTTTTATACGTGTGGTACGACAACGAATTTGGGTATTCGTGTCAGGTGGTGAGGTGCGCTCAAAAAATGGCGGGTATTCACTACCCGCTGGTGCCAAAACAGCCATCCAGCGCGGAGGAGCACGCAGCGCACTAGTCAGAGAAACACAGTCCGATTGACAGGACCAACCATGCGGTTCTAGTGAAGTGCCCCCCTGATAAGCTCCACCCGCCTTGGGATTCTCGCGAGTGGTGACTCCATCGTAAGCTCCCCAATGGTCTCACTGATCGCCATCCTGTTGTTGTCCGCTATGCGGGCCCCCTTTACGAGGACTTCGAGCCGTCCTCCGCCCGATGAGGATTGATGGCGTCAATGAATAGGCATTTGATGTCCCTTGGAGCGTCAATCATGGCTAGATCTGATAGCGCGGACTCTCTATAATGGCGTCGGCTGAAAGGGCGTGGAAAACCGTTAAAATAATCGCCACTTGCGTTCTAACAGATCCAGCACCCCAGTCAAGCAAGGGACGGCAAGTGCCTCAGTGCACAGTAGCAGCGGAAGCGCACAACTTCGGCAAGGCCAACACATAACGAACGGCCGCCGATGGGCTCATGGGAGTGATATGAGAACAATATCCAAAGGTTTAGATTTACCCCTCACTGGCGCCCCCGAACAATCAATCTCTCGCGAATTTTCCTCTACGCAAGTCGCCATTCTTGGCCGCGATTTCCATGGGCTGAAGCCGACGATGGAAGTTAAAGTTGGTGATCGAGTGAAGAAAGGGCAGGTCCTACTGACCGATAAAAAGAACCCCGGTATCAATTACACGTCGCCGGCATCAGGTGAGGTGATCGAGATTAATCGAGGGGCAAAGCGCGCTTTTTTGTCACTCGTTGTTAAAGTCGAGGGTGAGGAATCCGTCGAATTTGGCGCACATTCTGTCGAAACCATCGGGACGCTTGCACGAGAGGCGGTCGAGACCAAATTGATCGAATCAGGGGAGTGGACGGCACTCAAAACAAGACCGTTCAGTAAGGTGCCTGAAAAAGGATCAACCCCCCACTCTATTTTTGTAACGGCAACAGATTCGCGGCCCCACGCGCCCGATCCCAACATTGTGATCGATGCTGAAAAGCCAGCGTTCGCGGCGGGTGTAGCGGTGATGAGCCGACTCACGGATGGGTCCGTCTTTGTGTGTATGAATGCGATGGGCTCCTTTGAGTCAAGCATACCAACCGTTAAAGTCGAGCATTTCGAAGGCAAGCACCCCGCAGGCCTGGCTGGAACACACATTCATTACCTGGATCCAGTAAGTGCCAATAAGACCGTCTGGCAAGTCAATTACCAGGACGTCATCGCGATCGGGCATCTATTTCTATCGGGTCAAATCTACACCCCTCGAGTAGTTTCTCTCGCAGGCCCTTCGGTCAGTCATCCCTCTCTTGTTCGGGTCGATCGTGGAGCAGATCTATCGGCGCTCACAGACGGGCAAGTTATTGACGGTCAGCATCGGTTAATTAGTGGCAGCGTCCTTGATGGGTTCACGGCAGTCGGTGCAGAAGCTTACTTGGGCCGATTTCACGCTCAAGTCTCAATTCTTGAGGAAGGCATTCATCGCGAGTTCCTTCAGTTCGTCAAACCTGGCACGGACAAGTTCTCACTGACAGGGTTGTTTGCCTCTTGGGTACTAGGAAAGAAATCGTTTGACCTCACCACTAGCACCGGTGGAAGCGATCGCTCGATTATCCCGCTTGGTACGTTTGAAAGGCTGACACCGCTCGATATTTTGCCGACCCAATTGCTGCGTTCATTGGTGGTTGAGGATATTGAAGCGAGCATTGATCTGGGTTGTCTTGAACTCGATGAGGAAGACGTGGCGTTATACACGTTTGCCTGCCCTGGCAAATACGAGTACGGCCCTATTCTTCGAGGGCTGCTCCACAAGATAGAAGTAGAAGGGTAGTCCAGGAACTTATTGGCGATGAGCAAAGGAAAACGGGCCTGCGCTTAAGAAGACAACAACGAAGACAGTAAAGAAGAAAACAACAGAGTAGGTAGGGTGAGCCCATCACTTAATCCAATGATGAGGCTGGCCATCAAGGACGGCTGCACAATATGGCAATGCGAGACTTTTTAGACAAACTCGAACCTAATTTCCACTCAGGCGGAAAGTACGAAAAGTATTATCCCGTCTACGAAATGATCGACACCATTTTCTACAGCCCTGGTCGGGTGACCCAAGGGGCGTCTCATGTCCGAGATGCGGTGGACATGAAGCGGGTCATGACAACTGTCTGGTGGTGTGCGTTTTTCCCAATGCTCGCGGGGATGTACATCGTTGGTCATAACGCGCTCATCGCGATGGCAGATATGGGCATCAGCGAACTCGAAGGGTGGCGGGGCGCTATCGTTTCGTTGCTCGCAGGATATAACCCCGAAAGCATCTGGCACTGCTTTATCTATGGCGCAGTGTTTTATGTTCCTATTTATGCCACCACGTTCATTGTTGGCGGGTTATGGGAGGTGCTTTTTGCCGTCAAGCGAGGGCATGAAGTCAACGAGGGGTTCTTCGTTACCAGTATCTTATTTAGCTTGACACTGCCAGCAACGATTCCCTTATGGCAAGTCGCGTTAGGCATTAGTTTTGGCGTAGTAATTGGTAAAGAAATCTTTGGAGGCACGGGGAAAAACTTTTTGAACCCTGCGCTCACTGGCCGCGCCTTCTTATATTTTGCTTATCCCGCACAGATTTCGGGCGACGCGGTTTGGACGGCCGTAGACGGCTACAGTGGCGCAACGGCGCTAGGGGTCGCAGCAGCCAGTGGGATGGAAGGGATCGCTCAGATGGGGCTGACCTGGACGGATGCATTCATTGGCAACATGCAAGGCTCCATTGGAGAGGCATCGACGCTCGCCATTTTGATAGGGGGGGTATTTCTGCTCGTTACTCGGGTCGCTTCATGGAGGATCATGCTGGGCACCTTCTTTGGTATGGTGGTTACCGCGCTCTTGTTTAATGCCATTGGGTCAGAAACTAACCCTCTATTCGCCATGCCTTGGCACTGGCATCTGGTACTCGGTGGATTCGCATTCGGAATGGTGTACATGGCAACGGACCCTGTTTCGGCTGCCATGACAGATACCGGCAGATTCGCTTACGGCGCATTGATTGGATTCATGTGCGTGTTGATTCGGGTCGTCAACCCAGCGTTCCCAGAGGGCATGATGTTGGCTATCTTGTTTGCCAATTTATTTGCCCCCCTCTTTGACTACTCAGTGGTCCGCGCAAATATAAAAAGGAGACTTGCTCGTGTCTGATCAAGATGGGGGATTCAACAAGGATTCCATCGGCAACATCATCATGATCGCCGTGCTCGTATGTCTCGGTTGTTCAATTGTTGTATCGGGAGCCGCAGTGGGGTTGAAGTCGGTGCGCGAGGACAATGCAGCACTAGACAAAAGTAGAAACGTGCTGTTGGCGGCAGGGCTCAGTGCTAATGAAATTGAGACTAGGCAGCAAATCCAAGAGCGGTTCGCAGAGTTCGAGCCAGTGGTGATGGATCTCCGCGATAAACGCATTCTGTCCCCTGAAGAGGCGGCAGCGGCAAGTATTGACGTTGCCAGTTTCGATCAAAGGGCAAGCAGTAAAGACCCACTCATGTCCAGTGGGCTCAGCACCGCTGAAGACATCGCTTCCATAAAGCGGCGCGAGCACTATGCGCTTGGGTACGTCTTAAGGTCTGGAGAGGCAATAGAGAAGTGGGTACTACCGGTCCACGGTTATGGACTGTGGTCCATCCTGTACGGTTTTATTGCGCTAGAGGGCGATGCCAATACTGTCGCTGGTATCACGTTTTATGAGCACGGCGAAACGGCCGGGCTTGGCGGCGAAGTAGACAATCCCGCTTGGAAGGGTATTTGGCCAGGTAAGGAGATCTATGGGCCGGATGGGGCGGTTGCGCTCAAAGTAGCCAAGGGCGCTGTCGACCCGAACGCGAGGGGAGCGAAGTACCAAGTGGATGGGCTCTCTGGCGCTACGCTGACAAGTCGTGGCGTTGAGAACATGGTCGCGTATTGGTTGGGTGATGAGGGTTACGGTCCGATTTTGAAGAATATGAAATAGCGCTGGAGTATTCACGATGTCGCAATTAAAAGAAACGCTGCTAAACCCGATTTTCAACAACAATCCTATTGGTTTACAGATCCTCGGTATTTGCTCGGCACTCGCCGTGACCACCAAGATGAGTGTGGCATTGGTGATGTGCATTGCGCTTACCACCGTTTGTGCGTTTTCAAATTTATTTGTTTCTCTCATCCGGAATCGCATCCCCTCGAGCATTCGAATCATCGTGCAGATGACGATCATTGCGTCGCTCGTGATCGTGGTAGATCAGGTGTTGGGAGCGGTGGCTTATGACATGAGCAAACAGCTCACCGTATTCGTTGGTTTGATCATCACCAACTGCATTGTGATGGGACGCGCTGAGGCGTTTGCAATGGCTAACCCCCCTGGGGCTAGTTTTGTCGATGGCATCGGCAACGGGCTTGGCTATTCCGTTGTGCTGATGGTGGTTGCCACCATTCGTGAACTCATTGGCTCGGGCTCACTCTTTGGTATCGGCATCCTGCCCCTCGTCACCGAGGGAGGCTGGTATACGCCCATGGGATTGATGCTCTTACCACCCTCGGCATTTTTCATTATCGGACTCCTTATTTGGGCGCTTCGAGCATGGAAGGCTGAACAGGTCGAGGAACCCGATTATGAAATTAGTAGTCATAGCGCGCTGTCGCGAGGTTAGGGGATCCAATGGCTGAGTATTATTTGAGTTTGTTTATTCGCGCGGTCTTTATAGAGAACCTCGCGCTCGTCTTCTTCTTGGGAATGTGCACGTTCCTTGCGGTCTCTAAAAAAGTAGAGACCGCATTTGGGTTGGGTTGTGCTGTCATCGTGGTCCAGACGATTACCATCCCTGTGAACAATTTGATTTACCAGTACCTATTGGCTGACGGTGCCTTGGCTTGGGCAGGACTCGGCGAAGTGGACTTGTCGTTCCTTACATTCCTCAGCTACATCGGCGTTATTGCGGCGATGGTGCAGATTCTAGAAATGTTTTTGGATAAATACGTTCCAGCGCTATACAACTCGCTGGGAGTCTTTTTGCCGCTGATCACCGTGAACTGCGCCATACTCGGTGGCAGCCTATTTATGGAGAATCGTGCGTATAACCTTCCAGAAAGTATGGTGTACGGCATTGGCTCCGGACTCGGGTGGGCCATTGCGATTGTCGTTTTGGCTGGAATACGCGAGAAGATGAAGTACAGCGATGTGCCAGACGGACTGAGAGGGCTAGGGATTACCTTTGTCACGGTAGGCCTAATGTCACTGGGCTTCATGTCGTTTGGCGGGATCTCGTTGTAAAGCGTGCCGCGGAGGTGCCTCCGCAGATTCCGCATTTGACCCTGGCTCGCTTATCGATCTGCATTGCACGTTTAGACGGCAGGGCAGGCCTAGACAAAGCGCATGAGAGTTGAATCAGCTGACACGATATAAAACGCCAAGAAACAATGAGACATCCAACGGATAAATAGTAAACGAATCGTTAAAAATAGACTAAAGAGTAATAAGGGCCAAAAGGGGCGGGTCCAGGTAATAAGAGAGGAAAGCAGGACGCATGAACACAGAAATTCTACTAGGCGTTGGCATGTTTACCGCCATTATCATGGTACTGGTCACCGTGATTTTGATGGCTCGCAAGCAACTGGTGGCCGCTGGAGCAGTCGATATCGAGATTAATGGCGACCCAGATAAGACCCTCAGCACCGCCGCTGGAGGCAAACTCCTCGGAACGCTTGCGGATGCGGGGATTTTCTTGTCCTCTGCTTGTGGTGGGGGTGGCACCTGCGGTCAGTGCCGTTGCCGGGTGGTCGAGGGCGGCGGCTCAATGCTCTCTACGGAGGCGGTACACTTTACGCGAGGGGAAGCTAAGGAAGGGTGGCGTCTCTCCTGCCAGACAGCGGTCAAACAAGACATGAAAATCGAGGTGCCCGCTGAGTTTTTCGGCGTGAAACGTTGGGAGTGCGAGGTGATCTCGAATGACAACGTGGCGACTTTCATTAAGGAACTCGTGCTCAAGTTGCCTGAGGGAGAAGAAGTCGATTTCCGTGCCGGAGGGTACGTTCAGTTTGAGATCCCACCATATGAGATGAAGTACACCGACATCGATGTCGCCGAAGAATATCAGGGCGACTGGGTCAAGTTTGGTGTGTTCGACACCGTTTCAAAGGTGGATGAGCCCACGATCAGGGCCTATTCAATGGCGAATTACCCCGAAGAGAAGGGCATTATGAAATTCAATATCCGTGTGGCTTCGCCGCCTCCGGGTACTGATTTCCCAGCAGGCAAGATGTCTTCCTACATCTTTTCGCTGAAGCCGGGTGATAAAGTGACGATTTTTGGCCCCTACGGGGAGTTTTTTGCTAAGGAAACAGACGCGGAGATGGTCTTTATTGGCGGAGGGGCTGGCATGGCGCCAATGCGAGCTCATATCTTCGATCAGCTTCTGCGCATCAAAACCGATAGAAAAATTACTTTTTGGTACGGCGGTAGAAATCAACGCGAATTGTTCTACGTTGACGAATTCGACAAGCTTGCGGCGGACAATCCTAATTTTACTTGGCACATCGCACTGTCAGATCAGAACCTAGAAGATTGGGATGGTAAGACTGGGTTTATTCATAACGTGTTGTACGAGCACTATCTTCGGGACCATCCTGCACCTGAGGACTGTGAATACTATATGTGCGGTCCCCCAATGATGAACCAGGCGGTGCTAACTATGCTGGATGATATGGGGGTTGAAAGGGACAACATCTTCCTAGACGATTTCGGCGGCTAGTCACAACCCAGTCTTGAATAGGCTGTTTCTATAGCAATTTTTAAAGCGGCTGATGCTAGCGATCAGGGCTATCCAGAAATGGGGTGGTCCTGAGACTACGACAATCCGAAGTCCGCCCGGTAGTTATAGCGGCTAAGCCGGGGATAACTAGGTTTTGCTCTGATAAGCTTGATTGGGATCAATCCCTACCTAAAGGCTGGAGAGCTGGTCAATGCCAACGATTCGTGTCGAAATGATCCAGAAAATCTCCACGTGCGTCGATTAAGTTCACGGCGCTGGGAACTCGTCTCCAGCTTCTCGGCTTGCATCATGTCGGACTTTTATGTGGCTTTGGGCTGATGGTAGCTAGTAATGCGACTCTGATGAAAGCCGCGAGGACTCGACCAGAAAGCAAAGTCGAGCGCTTTGTTTAGACAAAGTGGTTTAATATTTTTAAGAATTAATAAATACTCAACAGTGGACATTAGGAGTAGTCGGAAACCGCTTCGCGAAAAACTAGGCGCGTCGGATTTCAAAGATAGGATAGGTGCTATGCCAAAACTGAACGTGAACAATAAGAGCTATGTGGTTAATGCCGATCCGGATACCCCACTGCTTTGGGTGTTGAGAGAGGAGCTTCGACTGACCGGAACAAAATTCGGCTGTGGGGGCGGACACTGTGGTGCTTGCACGGTTCATGTCAACGGGGAAGCGGTGAGAAGTTGTCAACTGCGGATTGATGATGTTTACGAAAGCTACATTACAACTATTGAGGGATTGAGTCCTGGTATTGATCATCCTCTCCAGCAGGCATGGATCGAACACCAGGTTCCCCAGTGTGGTTATTGCCAGTCCGGACAGATAATGCAGGCTGCGGCATTCCTTAGACGAAATGCTAATCCGACCGACGAGGAAATCGAATCAGCGATGCGGGGCAACCTGTGTCGTTGCATGACTTATCACCGCATTAATCTTGCCATTAAGTCTGTAGCCGATAGTTCAGATATCCAAGACGTTTGAGGATGTAGGTTTATGAAAAATGAAATATCGAGAAGGGGATTTCTGATTTCGTCAACAGTGGGTGCAACCGGGCTGCTCTTTGCGCAACCAAGTATGGCGGGGACAACCGTAGTCAATCTGCTTGATCCTGGTAGTCCTTTGGTCATTCCAGAGAACTTCTCCCCTTCAGTTTGGTTCACTATGCAGAGCAGTGGTTTTACGAATGTTCATATTTTTAAGCAGGAAATCGGGCAACACGTAGGTACAGCTTTTGCTCAGATCGTGGCAGAAGAGCTGGAGTTGGACTGGGACAAAGTCTCTATCGATTACCCGTCAATGGATATAGAGGTCAGAGGCGAAACCGGGCAACAGAATACTGGCGGGAGCATGAGCGTCATACAGAATTTTACGCCGCTTGCTCAGGCTGCCGCGGTTGCAAGGGGTTTTCTTCGCGATGCAGGTGCTGATTTGTTGGGCAGTGCACCGGAAGATTGCATCGTAAAGGCAGGTAAAGTGATAGACACTTTGTACGAGCAAGAAATTTCCTATGCAGAGATATTGTCTCAAACAAGTTTGAATCTAGAGATTCAGCCAGAAGAGTTAGCTGGCGTTCAGCTCAAGTCACGCGAAGACTATAAAATCATTGGGCAATCGATACCTCATCTAGACATACCAGAAAAGGTGAATGGTAAAGCCAGGTACGGTTTGGATTCCTACGTTCCAAATATGGTTTACGGGAAAGTATCGTTAGCGCCAACCCGCCTTGGGTCAATAATTCGCAGCATTAAAGATCAGAGCGCGCGCGAGGAGATCCCTGGGTATATTCGAACATTGTCTCTCAACACGGAGGGAAAGCCTGGCACCGGCAGGACGGATGTGGCGCTGGTGATGGCCGAGAGTTTTCCTGCGGCGATGAAGGCTGAAAAATTAGTGGATGTAGAGTGGGAAGTTCCGAAGTCGCAGCTGGTAAGCAATGCCGATCTTTATGAGGAGGCGCGGCGCTTAATAGACGAGGAGAAAGGAGAGTCATTTCTTGAGGTTGGAGATAGTGCCGCCGAGTTCAAGAAATCAGTCGAGGTCGTGGAGGCAACTTATCAAACCGCAATGATAGAGCATGCGGCGCTAGAACCGCGCAGTGCCCTAGTGCAGAACATTGAAGGCAGGTTCCACGTCTACGCGGGCGTACATGCTCCGAGCCAACTCATCGACCAAATCGCATCGGAGTTGCGAATTGACCCATCTCAGGTCGTTTGCCACCCAATGCTAATGGGCGGAAGTTTTGGTGACAAAATATACACGGATCAAGTGGTTTTAGCCGCACAGGCCTGCCAAGTGCTTGGCAGGCCAGTAAAAGTCATTTTGACCCGAGAAGATCAATTCAACATTGGACATCCTAAGCCGATCTCACATCACACGCTAAGAGCGGCAATTGATCGAAGCCAAGTGAATATGCCTGCAAAGCAAATCGCCGCGGTGACACATGATTTCGCGTCGGCTCCAGGTTCACCGGGTCCTGTTGGAGCGACGGTATATCGAAGTGCCTCGGATACCCAAGGAGAGAATCGGACTATCCAGCAAGGTAGAGGCGTTGTTTCTGGGAGTGATCACTGGTACGACTTTGAGAATATGAGCGTCAATTATCATTTTCACGAAATGATGGCTCGTGTTGTTCCTGTAGGATTCGTCCGT
The DNA here is from genome assembly GCA_913052075.1 of uncultured Gammaproteobacteria bacterium. GTDB lineage: Bacteria > Pseudomonadota > Gammaproteobacteria > Pseudomonadales > Azotimanducaceae > UBA9926. The sequence goes on along the minus strand of CAJXDD010000001.1, from coordinate 14,046 downwards.
ACGGTGGGCAATTTTTTTACAGTTTATGCAGTAGAAAGTTTTATTGACGAGCTCGCCCACCATCTCGAAACTGATCCACTCGACTTGCGACTCAGCTTGCTTCGAGGGAAGGGACGCAACAAAGGAGTCGCAGCTCGATTGGATGATTCTGATGAATTGATACATGGTCAGAGTCAAGTCACCGTTGGCGGAGGTCAGCGTCTTGCCAATGTGTTGAAGATCGCTGCTGGCCAGGCTAACTACGGTTCACCTTTGCTCCCACGCAATTGCGCCCAGGGTGTTTCTATAGCTGCTGCTGAGGGCAGATGGAACCCAACCTTCGCTGCCTGTGTTGCCGATGTTGAATCAACACCAGGCGGAGACATTCGTGTTCGAAAGTTGACCGTAGCCGCTGATGTTGGGCTAGCCGTTAATCCTGATGGAGTGCGGAGTCAGATTGAGGGTAGTCTGTTATGGGGGCTCAGTAGCACTTTCTATGAGGAAACAGTTCTCGAGAATGGTCGATTGAAAGAGACAAATTTCGATGCCTATAAGTGGCAAAGAAATCAGGACTTACCAGAGCTTGATATTCATATTGTTGAGAATGGTGTACATCCTTCTGGATCCGGGGAAAATACCCTCTCGCTGGTTGCTCCAGCTGTGTGTAATGCTATCCATGCTTTGACTGGGAAGAGACTGAGATCGCTGCCCCTCAAGCATCATCTGCCGATGGTCTAGGCGAGCGCTCCGTCAGATCTTCAAATCGGCCGAGTTGTATAAGTTTCATGGGGAAATAATTCGGGGTAGCAAGAGTGTGAAAGTTGTGCCTTGGCCAACCTCGCTCGTGACTCCGATAGACCCTTTCATCATCTCGGTCAGGCGTTTTGTAATAGTCATGCCTAGGCCAGTACCGCCATATTTGGCTGCTGTATCTCCCTCAGCTTGCGTAAACTCCTCGAAGACCTTCGCCACCTGTTCTGGGCTCATACCAACGCCGGTATCGCTTACCGAAAAGACCAATGATGCTTCCACATCTGCAGATGGATGGACTGAGACTATAACCCGACCGTCCTTGGTGAATTTGCAAGCGTTACTGATAATATTGAGCAAAACTTGCCTTAGCCTTGTCTCATCAGAGGTCATTCGGCCAAGATTCTCTGCGAGATCGAAAGCTATTGTGTTGTTGTTTTTCTCAGCTAAAGGAGTGGTCAAGTCCTTGATGAATTTCAGGCACTGCCCGAGCTCAAAATCTTCAACATATAGGTCGAGTTTGCCTGCTTCAATTTTGGAATGGTCTAAAACATCGTTGACAAGGGACAGCTGATGGACTGCTGATTCCTTTATTCTTCTAATGTCATCGATTAGCCAGACTAACCCCTCTTCCTCAGCTTCCTCCGAGATCATCTCCGAGTAACCAATGATCGCGTTGAGAGGAGTTCGCAGCTCATGAGTCATATTCGCTAAGAATTTACCTTTGGCTTCCGACGCGGCATTCGCCTTGTCTCTTGCCTGTTCCAACTCAACTGTTCTCTCCCTAACAAGACTCTCAAGTTCTGAGTATTGCATCTCGAGTTCTGTGGCAAGGGAGCCAAAAGATTTCGAGAAGAGAGTTGTCACAAGGTCGGTCTCAACTACCAAGCCGTTATCGTACTCTTGCTCCTGATATCTCGCTATTTCCAACTGGATTTCTTCTAGAGTTTTCTTCATTTGTAATTGGCGACTCTCTGGCAAAAGACTCGATAGCTTGTTAGTTTGATCGAGGATCTCGTTTTCTTGCGATGCTCTGTTTCTCCTGGCCTCACTTCTTAGGAGATTAAATGCGTTTAAGCTTTGCCCTAGCTTATCGATGGCTTTAGCGATTTTTCCAACCTCATCGTCTGAGGCGGGCAGGGCGTCGATGTCCAGATTGCCTTGAGACAGTGATTCTAGTGACAAGACGGCTTCGTTGAGCGGATCGAGCGATCTCCGCAATACAATGAGCAAAGTCAATCCAGCGAGGACCAACGCCGAGACGCCCGCGATTAACACTTGATAAAGATAGTTGAGGTTTGCCTGTACTGTTTGGGTGATGTCTTTAGCAAAATAAATAGGTAGATCCCCTGTTGGCGTCAGGGCAACCGCATGTTTTGAGATTGAATAATAACTATCCTTGTGCTGGGTGGTCTCCCCGTCGGCTTGCGAATCGATCCGAAAATCCTGAAACACAGTCAATGTGCCATCGGTAACAGATGCTGGACTTGACGGGCTGAAAACGTGGGATTTGCTATCCTGCTCGAATATTTGATTGAGTCTCTTAAACCGAAGTCCGTAGTACACGTAGCCGAGCACTCGAGCGTTTGCGTAGATTGGGAACGTCACAAACAGAGCAGTATTTTGGTTCCAGTGAATAAAGCCGCTTGTCAGCTTCTTTTGAAATGCTTTCTGTTGCAAATTAAAGCCAAGTGTCGAATGCTCAGATGCGTTCAAACGATCGGTGGTGAAGGTTTTCAGCACTTCGCCTTCTGGTGTAAAGATGATCAGTGTGTCGAGAGTACCGTTCTCGCTGAGCTGCTCGAAGAACCCTTCCACTGCTATCTCTATTTTCCTAGGATCGCCGCTTTGAATCGCGGTAATAGGGCTTCTGCTACCTCTCAATTTCCAGATTGATGATTTTCCAGAATCTGCCTCATATGCATAGTAAGTCATTCTCTCGATCAGAGATGCGCCTATCTTCGCGAATAAAATCTGTTGATTGTCGGATATCTCTTTGCTCAAGGTGGCCTCATTTTGAGCAAGCATGAGATAGTTTTGAGATAAAACTAAGATAAGAGTGAGCGTTAGGGCACCTATAAAAAGAGCGATGACTCGGTACCTGATGGAAGTTCGTAACTTGTTCAATGTCCGCTAAGTTTGTGAAATTTAGCGGTTAAACTTAAACTACTGGGGTGTCGGTAAGCAAACTACGGGGAGATGAAATTTTGCTTAGAGTAGCTTTTTTCTTATTTTGCCTTGCTGCTATGTCGCAGGCGTTGGCTTCCCAAGATGTCGATCAGATCAATATGGTCGAGCTAGGAAAGCAGGTCTATCAGACCGGAGGGGAAAGCTGTCGAAGCTGTCATGGCGCTGATGGAAAGGGAACAAACAGGGCAAGAGTCTCATTAGCTGAACCCGAATCCTGGAAGTCCATGAAGTTGCAGATGGCATTGCAGGGGAGCGATATCTCAGTCGACTCTGATGAGGTCCTTAAGGATCTTATTCTCGAAGGTGCCAGAAACTGGAATCAGGCGAATTTTGGTGGTTTGAAGTCTCATTTGACAGAGTCTGTAGTTGGTCAGCACTTCGGCGATAACGGATTGCCATTTGATGAGGATATGGTTGGGCTGGATGGGCCGAACAAGAAAGTACTCGCCCGAAATGTGATGAGGATGTTCAGGGCCCAAGGCCTCCCAAGACCAACCTCCAAAGAGATTGATAACGTTCTAACTTCAGCAGTCCTTCTCTTTATCGAAGAAGAATTCGTCGAATAAGGGAAGGTGAAACCGATCAGTGCGGAGGTGACTGCTATTCACGGCGCATGAAAGCTTCAGGGGGAGAGTTTGTAAGTCTCGTCAAGCAAGGACTTTTACAGAGGGCCTCATAGTTAGACAACTCCCTCGGTCCGCAGGAATAGCCATCCAGAAAGTTTCGCCGATAGTGTGTCAAGCTCGAGAGGGCATGCGCTCCTCTGAAATCCCGTAACCTGCATCGGCAGGAATGCACAAATAGTTGCCATCATCTCGCTGCTCTGTCCATGGCAGTACGGTCTTGATGTTGCGCTGGCGGCTGTTCTGAACAGCTTCTGCAACTGAGGATGATTCGGCCAACATCTCCACGTTGAGTCTGGTAGGAAAAATAATGGTGTAGGTTCCATCACGACTCCCCTCTAGGGCTTTCATTGGGTTAATCCAAATAGAATCAATCGACTCGTAACCGTCGTGATCTAGGAGTTGGTCGCTCGGTGCATCTACTAGGTAAAACTTCGTGTCGAATCGCTTGGGCATCATCTCTGGGGTGATCCAGTGAGCAAAAGGAACCAGCAAGTCACAGGCAAGCCTTAGCGATTCTCGTTTGAGGAAAGCTCTAAGGTCTAATTGGCCAGAATTAAGCTTGGCTCTGTCCTCCTGAAGCGAGGCAAGTCGATCACCACTAATCACTGCTCCTATCGTATCCCGGGCAAGTAGTACTCCGCATTCCTCGAATGCCTCCCTAACCGCTCCGACTTGCATTGCGATTTCAGATTCCTCTAATCCGTCCACGCCATCGCACAAGTCAGTCACTGAAGCATCATCGGCGTCCACCTTTCCACCGGGAAACACAAGGGCACCCGAAGCGAAGTCGATCTGATGGTGACGGACGACCATGAAGACCTCAAGGCCTGTTGGCCCATCTCTAACCAATAAAATGGTTGCTGCGGGAATTATCGATTGCTTGTTCATGGTTCTCGTTCCTCAATAATTTTTCAGGTGTCGTTTCTCGCCTTGATCGCCATTATTTTGTTGCGAGTTTCTCGATAGCTATCGCTCCCGCAGGCTGCCAGATTCGAACTTCCATTTCGCTAAAATTAGAATCAGCGACGCTTTAAGTCAGCGAAGTTTTTCGCAAAGGAGAGTTGTTCATGAGCCATTTTGAAAAATGAACTCTCTCCAGGATTGGCCCTCCTCAATGTATAGAATCGTTATTGAAAAGGTAAGCGACTCCAGCTGTTCAAGAACAAAGACCTTTTAGCTGCTAAATTCATTACTTGCTGAGGATTTATAATCCATGGACCGTCCCGCTCAATGCGCCCACTAGTGGAGGGGTGGTTGGCTAAGTCGAGAGTGCGGTCACCATCGAAAGCAATTATCCCCTGAGCTCCCAATGGAACTCGTTCTCCAAGCGGAAGGCGCCTGTGGTCTGAAATGCCAACCGACTGCCATAGACCTGGAGAAATCGGAATCTTAAGGTGATTCTTAGCTGATGGATCGCAGGAGACGACTATCCCCCAATCATCTTCATGGCTGCAAGGGTCGAGATAGCCACCGATGGGAGACATGCCTACAGCCCCGGCCTCGGCTCTGGCGAGAATTAGAGTCCTGAGCTGGTTTCCTTCAAAAGGCATGAAAGAGCCCACAACGTCGTTGTGCAGGACGACCGCATCAATGAGCGCGATATCTTTGAATGAACCAGGCTCGACCTGGTCAACTACAATACGTTTGCAGCGTGAGCAAGCCTCCTCCATCGCTAAGCGACCTGAAGCTATCAGGCCGGCTGCAGCTCCTGCCACGGTTGCTTCCTCTCGAAAAGGGAAGACGTTGTTAGTGCCTGTAGACAGTGGGAGCAGCACAGCATCAGGATATTGACGCGCTACGATCCTGCTTGTGCCATCGCCTCCAAGTACAATAAAGGTTCTACATCCCGCCTCCCACATCCTCTCCGCCATTGATTCTGTATCTTTGGCAGTGTGCGTCAGGGGGTAGTCAAGAAGCGTTACTTGATCCCGCTCTCTCAGGTTCTCGCTTGCTCTAGCCCCGATGCGAAACGGCTCGTTGCCCAGATAGATCCGCTCTACTCCGTGAGCGATCGCGGATACAATCAGTCGTGCGACCTGCTGCTGCTTCTCAAGATGAGCGCTGGTACTCGCCCTTGCGATGACGCGTCTGACATCGCGCCCAGACATTGGATTGACAATTATTCCCAGAAAGGAAGGGGCGTCGCTCATGAGCTCCTGATGAAGGTCCAGGTAGAGGCAGTGCTAAGTTGCTTGTTGAATTTGTAACCCTCAAGATCGAAAGTCTTGAGATCTTCGGGCTGATCGATCCTGTTCTTGATCATATATTGTGCCATGAGGCCGCGAGCTTTTTTTGCGTAGAAGCTGATGAGCTTGTACCCGCTCGGTGTCTTCTCTTTGAATATGGCTTGGATGATGGGCGTATCGAGTACTCGCGTGTCGACTGCTTTGAAGTATTCGTTAGATGCCAGGTTTATGATGGTTGGTTGTTTGTGCGTCGACAATTCATCTTTTAGAGAAACAGTAATGGCTCTGCGCCAATAATCATATAGCGACTGACCGCGATCACTCTTCACCGAGCGCCCCATTTCTAATCTGTAGGGACGAATCAAGTCGAGCGGGCGGAGCAAACCATATAGACCCGATAGAATTCGAAGTGACTTTTGAGCGTACTGCAGATCTCTCTTGGTCAGAGCGTGTGCGTCGAGGCCAAGGTAAACATCTCCCTTAAAAGCAAAAATGGCTTGACGGGATGCGTTTGGCGTGTGGCTTTTCTTCCAGGATTGGAAGCGCTCTACATTGAGTTCAGCAAGTGTGCTGCTGATCTTCATCATTGATTGCAACTCTGACGCTGACTTAGTTTTCATGATGTCAGCCAATGCTGCTGAATCCTTAAGTAGCATTGGTTTTGTTAGATCGGTTTTCGGAACGGGCGAGCTGTAATCGAGAGTCTTTGCGGGAGATAAAAGCGTGAGCATAATCGTCTTGTCGAATGAGGAACCTTGTTACCGTATCATAGCGAAAGTGGAGAAGTAGAGCAGCCATTTTCGTGCGTTGATAGAGAGCTCAGGAGAGTAAACTCAATTAAACAAAGTGTTTTCAAGCGAAACGACAGTTGCTTGTTGAAAGCGATTGTTCGTTTTAGTCTACGATTGGTTGCAGCTCTTTTCCGTCGAATCCAATGACTTTTGTGAACATTTTTATTGCGGACATGGATTTAGCGACTCAGTATCGAGGTTTGCGAGTTCTGGAACACCCAGTGGATATCAGCTATAAATCCTTGCCAGGAATCAAGAATCCACCCGAAAAGCCCAGAACTAGATAGCTACGGGTAGGCCCAGGCCAAACATGGTTGGATCCATTTGAGAATCATAGGGAAATCGATGGGTCAGCAATTTGGTCCAGTGCAACAGAACATATATGAGCGGCTAAAGTCCTCATTTGACCCAGTTTTTTTGACAGTGGAAAACGAAAGCCACACGCACAATGTCCCACCAGGTTCGGAGAGTCACTTTCGAGTAGTGATCGTCACGGAGGCATTTGTATCTCAGCGATTAATCAAGAGGCACAGAGCCGTCAACGAGTTCCTAGCCGGTGAGTTAGAGGTAATTCACGCATTAGCCCTTCACACCTATACGCCAGAAGAGTGGCGAGCTCGAAAGGAGGGTGCACCGTCGTCTCCCCACTGCCTCGGCGGTGAATTAAAGGTATCGAAGTAAACTACTTGGCTGAATACCCACCTTACACTCTGTTTGAAATCGATGGGAAACCGCTATCCATCCAGATTCATCGCAGTAAGCGAAAAACTCTCTCTTTGTCTGTGCACCCCGGCGCTATTGTGGAGTGCCGAGTTCCGCATTCCTGCTCGCTGCGAGCACTTGAGGCGTACCTCAATGAAAAACAGGTTTGGCTTAAAGAGGCTGTCGCTGAAATGGTCTTTGTACCAAAACCAAAGGAACGGGAGCTGGTGGACGGTGGTGCTGCGCGATGGCTTGGCGAATGGAGGGTCGTCCATGTGCATTCCGGACGCTCGCAGGCCGTCGTCTTTGACGAGAGTGATGGGTTTTTTCTCACAGTTAAGGATACAGACGACTTGCCGAAAATTGCAAAGCTCTTTGATCATTGGGCTAGAGGGCAGGCTGAGCGATTCTTTAAATTCATGGCCAGGAGCTTATGTCAGAGGTTCCAGGCGCCTAGCCCACGCAGTATTGGCGTGAGAAAAATGAGCAGAAGGTGGGGTAGTTGTTCCAGTAAGGGCGACATTTTGATCAGCACAGCATTGATTGAACAACCCATTAAGGCAATCGAGTACGTCATTTGGCATGAACTGTGTCACTTAACTCATTGGAATCATTCCAACGCTTTCTGGAAGCATCTGGCAAAGGAGATGCCGGATTGGCGCGAGCGGAAAGCACTACTTCAATAGATCCCAAGGGTTGGCAGTATAAGTTTTATAGATTCGAGGCTTTGCCAAGATGAGAGGCAAATCTACTCGGCGTTAATCCATGGATCAATGAGGTCTTGGATCTGCGATTTAATTAATGGCTGCGCGAGCTCGGTAGGGTGAATACCGTCTCTCTGCAAAAGATTTCCTGGTGTATCGAGTCCTTCAAGTAATGCTGGGAGGAAGTATGGGATCTCCTCACTCCTGGCAATGGAAGCATACATATCGATAAAACTCTGGAGGTATCGCTGACCATAGTTTGGCGGTAGGACCATACCAATCAATGCAACCTCTGATCCGCTCTCTCTGATGGCTTGAATCATCGCGGTGAGATTTTTTCGAATTCGACCAATAGGATAGCCACGTAAACCATCGTTACCACCGAGCTCTAGAATCACTAGGTCAGGGTTGTGTACCTCAAGTGCTTTTGGCAGGCGTGTAAGCCCGCCGCCCGTTGTTTCTCCACTAACACTGGCATTTACCAGCGTGATCGCGTCTAATTCTGCCCCAAGCTGCTGAGCCCAGCCCTCGCTGAAGTCCATGCCATAGGCGGCGCTAATGCTGTCTCCGTAAACCAGGATGGACCGCTTTGATTGAGCTTGCGTAGAAATGCAAGTACTGACCGTCAGCAGGGCAACCGCTAGGACAGTCAGCGCCTGGGGTAACTTGAAAATTACAATCTTGGACAACATGTCGATATTGTAATCGAAGAAGACGCCGCAAGGGACTGCAGCACTTTACACCCGCCAGTTGAGAGTAGGCCATGTTGTTAGTGACGCGAGCGTTGAGCAAGCGAGTGCAGATCTCCGAAGGAGAACTCACGATCCTTGATGAAGTGTCAATTGAGATCTCTGCCAAGGAGCGTGTGGCAATCGTTGGCGCGTCAGGTTCCGGTAAATCGACACTGCTCAGTTTACTCGCAGGGCTCGATGAACCATCTGGTGGCTGCGTTATTTATCATGATCGAGATGATCTTTCGAGCATGTCTGAAGCCGAGCGCGCAGCATTTCGCGCCGAGTGGATCGGCTTCGTCTTCCAGTCGTTTCAGCTTCTATCGAGTTTAACGGCAATTGAAAATGTCATGCTTCCCCTTGAGTTGAATGGGGAGGCACACGCCTCCGCAAGGGCGAGGGAGTGGCTTGATAGAGTGGGCCTATCCCACCGGCTGACCCATTACCCAAGACAACTTTCAGGTGGTGAGCAGCAGAGGGTGGCCATTGCGCGAGCGTTTGCAATGGAGCCTCGAGTTCTATTCGCTGACGAGCCGACGGGCAACTTAGATACAGCGACTGGACAAAAAGTCGTGGAACTCCTGTTTGAGATCAACCGTGATGCTGGGACAACACTTATTCTTGTGACCCACGACGCCAATCTTGCAAAGCAATGTGACCGATCCATTCGCTTAGAGGCAGGAAAAGTGGTCGACAGTAGTGCGGCAGAGAGGCAACCGCGTTGATGCGGCTCGCGGTAACCATGCTTCGTCGCGAGCTACGCGGAGGCGAGCTGGGTTTATTGATCTCAGCGATGATTATCGCCGTGGGTACGGTCACAACCATAGGATTTTTCGTTGATCGTTTGCAGCGCGCGCTGGCCCTCGAGTCAGCATCCTTTATCGCAGCAGACCGAGTACTGTCTTCAAGCAATCCAATTCCCGCCCAGTACGCAGCGAGCGCTAGCGCATTAGGTCTTGAGACGACCCGGACGGTTGAATTTTTGTCCATGGCGTTTTCAGAGGATCGCGCGCAGCTAGGATCCGTCAAGGCGGTGGACGAAGGATACCCACTCAGGGGAACGCTGATTGCTGGCGATACGCCTTTTGCCCGCGGGCAGTCCGTTGAGCGTGGACCGATACCCGGAGAATTATGGCTTGAGAGTCGACTCTTTGCTTCCACTGATATTGAAATGGGCGAGGAGTTGGAAATCGGCCGAGCGCTCCTGCCCGCCAAAAAAGTACTACTAAAAGAGCCAGATCGTGGCGGCGGGTTTAACGCAGTGGGCCCGCGTATTTTGATGCATTGGGACGATGTCGAACAGACCGGAGTGATTCAGCCTGGTAGCCGGGTGACTTACAAGCTGCTGGTGGCGGGCGACTCAGACGCGCTGGCCGAGTGGAGCGCTGAGACAGCGGAGAACCTACCCGATGGTATACGTCTTTTTGGTGTCAGGGGCGGTGCTGAGCAAATTGGTCGAGCGCTTGAGCGAGCTGAGCGCTTCTTGTTGCTGGGGAGCCTGCTCGCTGTGGTGTTAGCGGGGATTGCTATCGCGCTTTCAGCACATCGCTTTGCTGATCGGCACTTAGATCATATTGCGTTGCTGAAGACAGTAGGCGCGACTCCACAGACGATTAATCGGCTATTTATAGGCATGTTCGTTTTGCTCGGGTTGACCACAACCTTTGCAGGGTCCCTCTTGGGAGTCAGTGTTCAGTGGGGAGTCTCGGCAGTACTGGCGCCCTTTATTCCAGTGACCTTGCCGGCGCCGGGCTTTTCACCGCTGATATTGGGTGGTGCGACTGGAGCCACCTGCCTACTCGCGTTTGCTCTGCCTCCCATTTTGTCGCTCCGGGATGTGTCGCCCAGTCGGGTGATAAGACGAGAGATGGCTGATGCTGCACCGCTGCGGCGCTGGTCGTATGCAAGTGGGGTTGTAGGAACGCTTTGTCTCATGATGTGGTACAGCGGAGATGTGACTCTTACGCTGCTCATTCTCTCGGGAGTGGTCGCCATAGGGGGCGTCCTGGCGGTGGTGGGGATACTGCTCTTAAGGTCAGGGCAACCGATTGGGATGCTGGCTGGAAGTTCTTTGCGGCTTGCGATGGCGGGTATTCGTAGACGTCAGCGGGAAAATTTGGTTCAGGTGATGACGTTTGGCCTTGCCATTATGTTGCTGTTGCTGATTTTCCTAGTACGCACTTCGCTGCTATCAGAGTGGCAGCAGCAGATCCCCGAAGATGCGCCCAACCACTATGCGTTGAACATTGCGCCTGACGAGTTGCCAGGGCTTGAGGGCCAGCTCAATGAATCAGGGATCACGCTGTCACCGGCTTACCCAATGATTCGCGGGAGAATCACGGCGGTCAATGGTGCGGAGCCTCCACCGCGGCGAAGCGAGCAGCCAGGGGAAGATCGAGCGCCCACTGCGAGATCGACTCGAAATCTAACAGAGGCATCGCTCCTGCCGGATGACAACGAGGTAGTGTCTGGACAATGGTGGGAGGTAGGCGATGCCAACCGCCCTGAGGTGTCGCTCGAGCGTGAGTACGCAGAGCGCAACGGCCTCGTGGTCGGCGATAAACTCCAGTTTGACATTGAGGGCAGGCCGCTTGAGGTCGTCGTGACCAGTATTCGAGAAGTTGCCTGGGATAACCTGCAGCCCAATTTTTATATCATTTTGTCTCCGGGAAGCCTGGATGACTTTCCATCAACGGTGCTGACGAGCTTTTACCTGGACCGAAGTAAAAAAGGGGTCTTGAGCGATTTGCTTCGGGAATACCCCACTGTGACCATCATTGAGGTCGATGCCATCATCGAGCAGGTACAGTTAATCATTGCTCAAGTCACACTGGCCATTGAGTTTGTACTGGGGTTGATATTGCTCGCTGGGGCTACGGTTTTGATTGCCAGTCTTCAGGCTTCGATGGACGAGCGCATGCGGCAATTCGTTATTTTAAGAACACTCGGTGCGGCTAACGGCTTGATTATTAAAAGCTTGGCCTTCGAATTCCTGGCGCTGGGCGCCATGGCTGGCTTGGTTGCGGCGTTGGGTGCCGAGGTGAGTGTTTTTTACCTGGAGACCGAGGTGTTCGAGTTACAGTACGCCATGTCGCCACAGCTTTGGGTATTGGGTCCTCTCATGGGTGCTGCTTTAATTGCGGCCATTGGCCTCTGGTTTACCCGTGGGCTCGTGCGGGTTTCTCCAGCGCTCATTTTGCGTCAGCTGGCGTAGCGTTAGATTGTTTACGACTCTTCCCACCATGCCTCGAACGGTGCGAGGCGCATCCACAACTGTGAGAACCAATAGTACCGACCGTCAGTTGCTCTCAGTGTGCAGTTGAATCGAGAGCGGCCCACTGGCACGGGCTCATTCGTCGTTACTCGGAACTGATCTTGACCTAACCGTTCAAGAGAAAGCGGGCCACTTGGTCCGAAGCAGTTGGGCAGATGTGTCTTTGTTAAGGCGGCAGGAACAGTCAGAAGCATCGAGGGCCTAGTCTCTGCATGAGCAAGGAGGGGTTCGATGAGCGCCTGATTACTGGGGAAAGGAAGCGCGCGTAATTTGTCCCGCATTGGCCCTAGGCCGCTGTAAGGCCCACCCATGGGAAAACGCGGGTGAATGGTGGGCGCAATATCAATCCCTGCGGTCGCGCCGCTTTGTTGACCAAACACTGTATAGCCCATTTCGTGAAACTGCTTAACGAGGGTTGGCCGGTACTCTCCGTAGGGCAAGGCATAGAGTTTGGGCCTGGCGCCTAACTGTTCGGTTAGTGCGCGCTCTGCTGCGAGCGTATTTGCTTTAATCCTAGCTAGCCAGTCCGTTTCGCTCTCATCTGGTTCGAGTCTAATCAGGTGCTCATGTCCAAGGCTGTGATTGGCGATGGTGGCACCATCAGCCTGCATCTCCCTGAGTTGATCCCAGGATAAATACTGACGATTCAAACCAACCAGGTTTGGTGCTACAAATATGGTGAACGGCCATTGTCTTTCGGAAAGCATGGGGAACGCCTCCTCGTAGATGCTCGAAAAGGCATCGTCGAAGGTAATCGCTATTCTCAGCTCGGTATCGGTTCCTCTCGCGGCGTCGGGCAGTCGGCTCGGATCACGGATAATCGCATCCTCCAGCCTAACGATGGTTGCCCCTAATTCATCTAGCAAGTTCAGATGCGCCTCAAATCGCTCTGGGGCGGTGCTGGTCGAAAACGGCGTCGAATCATCGATATGGTGATACTGCAGAATCACCAGGGCATTAGCGTTTGGAAGAACAAAGCACAGCAATATTATGGTTAGCCACGTTCGATTCATGGAGATCCCTTCTCGTCGAATGTTAAGATTGCGCGCACCGAAGGAGTATAGCCTGATGCCAGATTCTTCAAAGGCAGCAAAGGAAAAGCGCGAGCAGCTGAAGCTCGAGAAACGATTGCGTCGTGAGGTTGGCAAAGCGATTGCTGATTTCAATATGATCGAATCTGGCGATCGGATCATGGTGTGTCTCTCTGGCGGGAAAGACTCCTATGCGATGTTGGCTTTATTGCGACATCTGCAGGCACGAGCACCTATTGACTTCGAATTGGTTGCCGTGAATTTGGATCAGAAGCAACCCGGCTTCCCAGAACATGTATTACCCGACTACTTGCAGTCGATCGGCGTGCCGTTTGAGATTTTGGAAGAGGACACTTACTCGCTCGTCAAGGAGATGGTGCCCGATGGAAAAACCTACTGCGGGTGGTGCTCCCGGTTTCGGCGAGGCATTTTGTATCGGCATGCGAGAGAAGCAGGATTTACCAAAGTGGCGTTGGGTCATCACCGCGACGACATTCTCGAGACATTTTTCCTGAATTTGTTTTTTGGAGGCAAGCTGAAGGCGATGCCGCCGAAGCTCAAATCTGATGACGGCGAGAATATTCTCATTAGACCGCTTGCTTACTGTAAAGAGAAAGACATTGCCGCTTATGCCGAGGTGGAAGATTTCCCCATCATCCCCTGCAACCTGTGTGGGTCCCAAGACAATCTGCAAAGGCAGGTGGTCAAAGAGATGCTGCAGGAATGGGATCGGGCACATCCTGGTCGTTCCGAAATTATGTTTCGAGCCTTGAGCGATGTATCCCCATCGCAACTGCTCGATACCAGCTTGCATGATTTTGCGGGTCTCTATCCCGATAAGGCTTTGGAGCGGTTGTCAGTTGTTCAGGTCAATGAATAATTTGGGCTGGATCGGCGCGAAATCAGGAACGGTGTTTCGGTGTCCTGCTGGGTGGAAGAGATGAGTGACGGAATTGAAATTCCATGGACGGCACTCAGTCCAACTGCACTAACGGGCTTGGTCGAGGCATTCGTACTGCAAGAAGGAACCGACTACGGGCACTCGGAATATAGTCTTGAAGATAAAGTGGCCAGTGTACGAG